>DATHUR010000152.1:0-26014 GCA_035462025.1 Egicoccus sp.
GATGACGTTGGGCAGCGAGCCGTTCTCGAGGCCCGTCGCCCCAATCGCATGGAGTACCGCTCCGCCACCAGCAAAGGCGAGCAGTACCTGGGCGACATTGAACAGCGCGCGTGTCCACGGCTTCTTGCCGCCGGGACGGCGCTCCGCGATCAGCGTTCCCAGTCCGATGGCCGCCAGGGCCAGAGGAAAGGGCGCCGAGAGCAGCAGCGCATAGGCGAACGTGGCGGACGCGGCGAATTCGCCGGCGTCAGGCCGATTCAGCATCCGGATCGGCTTCACCTCGGCGACGAGGTAGAGCACGAAGTAGAGGGCAACGGCACCGAGTTCCGCGCCACGCGGAAAGACCCAGTCCGTGGTCACGGTGATGGTGGCGAGAAGGCCGAGCCCGGTGGCGAAGAGGACAGCGACGAGTAGCTCGACCGCTCCTCCTCGCCGCTTCGCCGACATGTCCCCGCTCCCTAACTTGCGAGGGTGGCGGGGTCCCCAGGGACCCCGCCACCTCGATCAGTCGCTAGCGACCGATCAGGTCCACTTGATGGTCGCGCCGAAGACGGCGACGACTGCGGACAGAGCGGCGAGCGCCAGGTACGCGCGAATGGCCTTGTTCTTCATGGTGATGCTCCTTGGTTAGCGGGTTGCGGCCGAGGGCCTCACCACTTGCGCGTGACTCGCGCGGTGGTCTGCTTAGGCATTTGGTCCCTCCTTGGACACCGGTCCGGGTGACGACCGTTGGGTGGTCTGTCGTATCCCGACCGGAACTGCATCGTGACTGGTTCTCGCGGCAAATACCACCGATTTCGGCGTATTGGGCCAATACCACCCGCGCCGACTACGCGCGACCATGACCCCTGTCGGCCGCTGAACCATGCCGGGATAGTCCTCTGGGATGCTTTCGCCCGACCGCCCGAAAAACCGCTTAAGTCGGCCCGGCAATCGGCCGACTGACGCTTGTGCAGACGTCTGTCGCCCGGCTCGCGGATCGCCCTCCGCGGGCCGTTTTCGTTCCCGACACAGGCTTCCCGGTCACGCCTGCCAGTCGCGGCGGACCGTGTCGAGGTCGGTGCTGCCCGGCAGCGGCGGCGCGCCGGCGGAGGCCGGCGTGCGCGACAGCCGCGGCGCCGGGGCGGCCTGGCGCAGGCCGTCGACCTCCACGATCGTGCCGCGGGCGGCCAGGTGCGGATGGGACGCTGCCTCGTCGAAGCTCAGCACCGGCGTGACGCAGGCATCGGTGCCCGCGAACACCGCGGCCCACTCGTCGCGGGAGCGGGTGAGGAACACCTCGGCGAACCGCGCCCGCAGGTGTGCCCAACCCGCGAGGTCGAACTGGACCGGCAGGTCCTCGTCGGCGAGCCCGAGTCCGTCGAGCAGCGCGGCATAGAACTGCGGTTCGATCGCGCCGACCGCGACATGGCCACCGTCGGCACAGGCATAGGTGTCGTAGAACGGTGCCCCACCGTCGAGCAGATTCGATCGGCGCCGGTCCTGCCACAGCCCCTGGCCCCGCATCGACCAGACCAACTGGGCAAGGCTCGCGACCCCGTCGACGATCGCGGCGTCCACCACCTGCCCCCGGCCCGACCGCTCCCGCTCGAACAGGGCGGCGAGCACGCCAACGGCGAGGTAGAGCGACCCGCCGCCGTAGTCGCCGACCACGTTGAGGGGGACGGCGGGTTGCTCGTCGGAGCCGATGGCGTGCAGGACCCCGGTCAGCGACAGGTAGTTGAGGTCGTGACCGGCGCGGTCGGCCAGCGGGCCGTCGGCGCCCCACCCGGTCATGCGCGCATACACCAGCCGGGGATTGCGGTCGGCGAGCACGTCGGGCCCCAGGCCGAGCCGGTCGGTCACCCCGGGCCGGAACGGGTCGATGAGCACGTCGGCCCGGTCGACGAGTGCGAGGACCGCCGCGAGGTCGTCGGGGTCGCGCAGATCGGCGTGCACGGACCGTCGGCCGCGCAGGACCACGTCGCGCGTCGGGTCACCGAGCGCGAGGCCACCCGAGGGGCGCTCGACACGCACCACGTCGGCCCCGAGGTCGGCCAGGAGCATCGCGGCGTGCGGCGCCGGACCGATCCCGCCCAACTCGACCACCCGCAACCCGTGCAGCGCACCCGTCACCCGAGCCTCCCTCACGTCGTCGGGCCGGCATCTTGGCACGGCGCCGGTTTGACACCGCCATCGAGCGCTGCCGACACTCGCGCCGGCACGCAGATGTCGAGGTCGGGGGCCCGCAATGGGTGACGGGCACGACCACGGATCGGCCGCGGCCGCGCGGCACGCCGGAGCCGCCTACACACGCCGCCTGGCCGCCGCGCTCGCGCTGGTCGGCGGGTTCTTCGTGGTCGAACTGGTCGGCGGCCTGCTGACCAATTCGCTCGCGCTGCTGTCCGACGCCGGCCACATGTTCACCGACGTCGTCGGCATCGGCATGGCCCTGGCGGCGATCCAGGTGGCCCGCAGCGGCAGCCAGGACCCCCAGCGCAGCTTCGGCCTGTACCGCCTCGAGATCCTGGCCGCCCTCGCCAACGCACTGCTGTTGGGCGCCGTGGCCGTCTACATCGTCTTCGAAGCCGTCCAGCGCCTGCTCGATCCGCCCGAGGTGCTCGCCTTGCCCATGCTGGTCGTCGGTGCCCTGGGCCTGCTCGTCAACGTCGTCGCGTTCCGCCTGCTGCGGGCCGGCGCACGCGAGTCGGTGAACGTCGAGGGCGCCTACCTCGAGGTCTTCGCCGACCTGCTCGCCTCGATCGGCGTGGTGATCTCGGCGCTCGTGACACTGACCACCGGGTTCCAGCGGGCCGACCCGCTGTTCGCGCTCGCGATCGGGTTCTTCGTACTGCCCCGCGCCTGGCGGCTGGGCCGCAAGGCGCTGCACATCCTGCTGCAGTCGGCGCCGACCCACCTCGACATGGACGTCGTACGCGGGGATCTGCTCGACCTCGTCGGTGTGGCGTCCGTGCACGACCTCCACGTCTGGACGCTGACCTCGGGCATGGAGGTCGGCTCGGTCCACCTGCGGCTCGCGCCCGGATCGGATGGGCATGCGGTGCTCGACGGGGCCAGGCGGCTGCTGCGGGACCGGCACGGCATCGAGCACGCCACCGTCCAGATCGAACCAGCCGACCACGCGGCCTGCGACGACTGCGAACGCACCACCTGGTGACCACGGTGCCTTTGGCATCAATGGGGTACCCCGGTACAGTATCCGGCGGCCGGCCATCGGCGGTCGACGAACCGGGAAGAGCGAGGGCGAACGTGCGCGGGTACACCATGACCAAGGAGCAGTACCTCGGCCGGCTGCGCCGGATCGAGGGCCAGGTCCGCGGTCTGCAGCGGATGATCGACGAGGACGTGTACTGCATCGACATCCTGCAGCAGATCGCCGCCGTCAACGGCGCGTTGCAGAACGTCGCCATCGGCCTGCTCGACGAGCACGTCGGCCACTGCGTGGCGAACGCGGCCGCCTCCGGTGACACCGACCACGCCCGCGCGATGGTCACCGAAGCCACCAAGGCGATCGAACGACTGGTCAAGTCATGACGACCGCACGCGAGGAGCAAGGCATGGACAGCGCTGTCCGACAGTTCGACCTCCCGGTCGAGGGCATGACGTGCGGCTCGTGCGCCGCCAGGGTGCAGCGCACGCTCGAGAAGCAGCCGGGTGTCGCCGGCGTGGACGTGAACTTCGTCACCGGCAGCGCGCGGCTGCGCCTCGACGACGGCACCGACCTCGACCACCTGCGTGCGGCGGTCGAGAAGAGCGGCTACACGCTCGTGCTGCCCGAACCCGACCCCGAGCCCGACGTGGCGGACGCCGGTGGCCGGCATCAGCTCCAGGTCACCGGGATGACCTGCGGCTCGTGCTCGGCGCGGGTCCAGCGGGCACTCGAGAAGCAGCCCGGCGTGCTGGCTGCCGAGGTCAACTACGCGACGGGCGTCGCGCGGGTCGACGCCGGTCCTGACGCCGACCCCGCGGCCTGGCGGCAGGTCATCGAGGCCGCCGGCTACGGCGTCGAGGACGCCGCAGCCGCCTCACCGGGCGCGCCCAGCGGCCCCTCCCCCGCGGAACGCGCCGCCCGGGCCGACCGCGAGGAAGCCCGCCACCGCCGCATGTGGGGCCGCCGACTGGCGCTGGTGACGGTGCCGGCGCTGTTCCTGCTCTCGACGATGCTCTACCACGACTTCGCCGTCATGAACCCGGTGATGCGGTGGACGATGTTCGCCGTGGCGACGCCGGTGCAGTTCTACATCGGCTGGCCGTTCCTGCGCGAGGCGGTGCGCCGGGCCCGTCACCTGAGCGCCAACATGGACACGCTCATCGCGATGGGCACCCTGTCGGCGTACACGTTCTCGACCTGGCAGCTGTTCACCGGCGGCCACGAGCTGTACTACGAGGCGCAGGTCGTCATCATCGCCTTCATCGTGCTGGGTCGCTATCTCGAGGCCCGCGCCAAGGGCAACGCCGGTCGCGCCATCCGCTCGCTGCTCGAGCTCGGCGCCAAGCAGGCCCGCGTGGTCCGCGACGGCACCGAACAGCTCGTGCCGGTCGACGAGGTGATGGTCGGTGACCTGCTCAAGGTCCGCCCGGGCGAGAAGGTCCCGGTCGACGGCGAGGTGGTCGACGGCGCGTCCGCCGTGGACGAGTCGATGCTGACGGGCGAGTCCGTACCGGTCGACAAGAGCCCCGGTATGCGGGTCGCCGGCGCGACCATCAACACCTCGGGTGCGCTGACGGTACGCGCCACGGCCATCGGCGCGGACACGGCGCTGGCCCAGATCGTGCGGATGGTCGAGGACGCGCAGGCCGGCAAGTCGGACCTGCAGCGGCTGGCCGACCGCGTCTCGGCGGTGTTCGTGCCCGTCGTGGTCGGCATCGCCTTCGCGACGTTCGGCATCTGGTGGGCCGTCGACGGCGAGCTCGGTGCCGCCCTGCTGGCCGGCGTGGCCGTACTCATCATCGCCTGCCCGTGCGCGCTGGGGCTGGCCACGCCCATGGCCACCATGACGGGGACCGGACGCGGGGCGCAGCTCGGCATCCTGATCAAGTCGATGGAGGTGCTCGAGCGCACCAAGGACATCTCCACCATCGTCTTCGACAAGACCGGCACGCTCACCCACGGCCAGATGACGCTCACCGACGTGGTCGTCGCCGAGGGCGCCGACGAGGCCGACGTGCTGCGTCACGCCGGCGCGGTCGAGGCCGACTCGGAACACCCGGTCGGCCGCGCGATCACGGACGCGGCAACGCAGCGGACCGGGGACCTGCCGCAGGTGACCGACTTCGCCGCCGTGGCCGGCCAGGGCGTACGCGCCCGGGTTGGTGGGCCCGGGGGGGATGACGTGGACTCGGTCCCCGTTGCGGTCGGCTCGCGCAAGCTCATGGCCGACGCGGGGCTGCTGCTGCCGGCGAGCCTGGAGGCCGCGGCGGAACGACTCGAGGGCGCGGGCCGGACGGCGGTCTTCGCCGGCTGGGACGGCGAGGTCCGTGGGGTGCTGGCGGTCGCCGACACCCTCAAGGACGGCGCCGCCGACGCGATCGCCCGCCTCCACGAACTCGGTCTGCAGGTGGCGATGATCACCGGCGACAACCAGCGCACCGCCGAGGCGATCGCCGCCGAGGTCGGCATCGACCGCGTGCTCGCCGAGGTGCTGCCGCAGGACAAGCAGGCCGAGGTAGCGCGCCTGCAGGCGGCCGGCGAACGGGTGGCGATGGTCGGCGACGGCGTCAACGACGCGCCGGCCCTGGTCCAGGCCGACCTCGGCATCGCGATCGGCACGGGCACCGATGTGGCGATCGAGTCGAGCGACCTGACGCTGATGCGGGGCGACCTCGCGGGCGTGGCGACGGCGATCGGCCTGGCGCGCCGGACCCACCGAACGATCCGGCAGAACCTGTTCTGGGCGTTCGCCTACAACACCGCGGCGATCCCGGTCGCGGCCCTGGGTCTGCTCGACCCGATGATCGCGGGCGCGGCGATGGCGTTCTCGAGCGTCTCGGTGGTGACCAACTCCCTGCGGTTGCGCCGGTTCACCTGACGGCGCCGATGAGACGCGGGTGGGCGGGGGAAAAGGCATTGACATCGCGCCTCCTACCTGCGTAGTTTGTAAACGTTCTCGACAACGGTTTCGAACTCGCAGGAGACCGTCGTCCGGGAGCGGAGGCGGCACGGGTGGGAGCGCCCGCCGCCGGGAGGCCGGGGTGAACGCGACACGGCAGACGGTGACCATCACCGACGTGGCCGAGGCCGCGGGCGTGTCCGTCGCGACCGTCTCCCGGGTGATGAACAACCGCTACGGCGTGGCGGCCAAGACGGTCGAGCACGTCCGCAGCGTCATCGAGGACCTCGGCTACGAGGGCAGCCTGGTGGCGCGCAGCATGCGCAGCCATCGCACCAACGTCATCGGGGTCATCGTCATGGACCTCGAGCCCTTCAGCACCGAGGTGCTCAAGGGCGCCGCCCGCGCCATCCACGACTCCGACTACGACCTGATCGTGTACTCGGCCGGCGGGCACGCCACCTACGAGCAACCCGGCTGGGAGCGGCGCCTCGTCGCCCGCCTCAGTGGCTCGCTCATCGACGGCACGATCCTGGTCGCACCGACCGTGGTCGACATCGCCGCCGACTCCCCCATCGTCGCCATCGACCCGCACATCGGCGCCAAGGGCCTGCCCTCGATCGCGTCGAACAACTACGACGGCGCCCGCATGGCGATGGACCACCTGACCAAGCTCGGTCACCGGCGCATCGGTTTCATCGGCGGCCGCCCCGACCTCGAGAGCGCGAAGCGTCGCCATGCCGGCTACGTGGACGGCCTCGACGCCGCGGGCATCCCCGTCGACGAGTCCCTGGTCCGCATCGGTGACTACACCCGCGACGTCGCGATGACCTGCGCGGCCGACCTGCTCGACCTGCCCGAGCCGCCCAGCGCCATCTTCGCCGCCAACGACGAGTCCGCCATCGCGGCGCTGCACGCCGCCCGCGAACGGGGCCTGCACGTGCCCGACGACCTGTCGCTGATCGGGTTCGACAACCTGCCCGAAGCGGCGCTGACCGACCCGCCGCTGACCACGATCGACCAGTCCGTGCAACAGATGGGCTACGAGGCCACGAAGCTGCTGTTCGCGCAGATCGAGGACCCGTCGCGTGTGGCGGTGGAGTTGACGCTGCCGACCGAACTGGTCGAACGCGCCTCGACCCGATCCTTCGAACACGCCTGAGAGGGCGCCGTCCGGACTGATCGGGCCGTTCGCGTCCAAACGATGTAAACGTTATCGAAAACGTTGCCGACGACCGTCGGCACCGACCCTGGCAGTGGGGAGAGGGAGATCTTTCCGTGAGACAGCACACCAAGCGGACCATCGCGCTCGCGTCGGTCGTCGCGCTCGCGCTCGTCGGCTGCTCCGGCGGCGAGGACGACCCCGAGGACGAGGCGGCCGGCGCCACCGAGACCGACACCGAGACCGAGGACGAGAGCGAACCGGAGGCCGAGGCCACCGACGAGGCCGCCGTCGAAGGCACCATCACGCTCTGGCACATCCAGACCGAGGAAGCCGACCAGGCCCTGATCAACGACGCGGTCGCACGCTACGAGGCCGACAACCCCGGCGTCGACGTCGAGGTCACCGCGATCGAGAACGAGAGCTACAAGACCCAGATCCGCGTCGCCATCGGCGCCGGCGAGGCCCCGTGCATCTTCCCGACCTGGGGCGGCGGCACGCTGGCCGAATACGTCGAGGCCGACCAGGTCGTCGACCTGACCGACCACGTCGAGGCCGACGGCTACAAGGACCGGTTCGTGGACGCGTCGTGGTCGGTGGTCACCGTCGACGACCGCATCTACGCCGTACCGGTCGAGAACTCCGCGGCCGCCCTCATCTGGTACCACAAGGGCCTGATGGCGGAGCACGGGGTCGAACCGCCCGAGACCTGGGACGACCTGCTGCAGGCCGTCGAGACCTTCAACGAGGCGGGCGTGACCGCCTTCGCGCTGGCCAACCAGGCGCCGTGGACGGGCTCGATGTACTACATGTACCTCGTCGACCGGCTCGGCGGCCCGGAGGTGTTCACCTCGGCCGCGACCCGCACCGGCGGCTCGTTCGAGGACCCGGTGTTCATCGAGGCCGGCGAACGGCTGCAGGAACTGATCGAGATCGGCGCATTCAACGAAGGCATCAACGCCCTGTCGTGGGACGCCGGCGAATCGCGCCAGCTGCTCTACGCCGGCGAGGCCGCGATGGAGCTGATGGGCAACTGGAACATCAACATCTTCAAGGGCGAGAACGAGGAGTTCTTCGAGGAGAACATCGGCGTCATGCCCTTCCCCGCCATCGAGGACGGCGAAGGTGACCCGACCAACGTCGTCGGCACCATCGGCGACAACTTCTACGCCGTCGCCAGCACCTGCGAACTGCCCGACCAGGCGTTCGAGGTCATCCAGTACATGATCGACGACGAGTCGGTCGCCGCTCGGATCGACAACGGACGCATCCCGCCGGTCAAGTCCTACGAACCGGCCGACGAGATCACCGGCGACGTGTTCCAGATCCTCCAGGAGGCCGACAGCGTGCAGCTGTGGTACGACCAGTTCCTGCCGCCTGAGCTGGCGCAGGTCCACCTGGAGACCACCCAGGCGCTGTACGGCCTGCAGATGACGCCGGAAGAGGCCGCCGCACAGATGGAGGCCGCTGCCGTCGAGTACTTCGGGGAGTGACCGATATGCCGGTGCGGCAGCCGACCACACCGGCGACGAGTGCCGACGCCCCGGCGGAGGATGCGCCGCATCCTCCGCCGACGGCGGGCCCCCGTCGCCGCCGCTGGCTCGACCCCGAGCGCCTCGTCGTGCCGGCGTTCCTGGCACCGGCGCTGCTGTTCATCGGCGTCTACCTGCTGTGGCCGATCGTGCAGTCGATCGAGCTCAGCTTCTTCTCGTGGAACGGGGTCGGGGCGCGCGACTACCTCGGCTTCGACAACTGGCGGAAACTGGCCGGTGACTCGGTCTTCTGGCTCGCCTTCCGCAACAACCTGGTCCTGATCACGCTCTCGATCGCGATCCAGCTCCCGCTCGCCATGGCCCTGGCCGTGGTGCTCGACCGTCTGCGCAACCGCATCGGGCGCATCCTGCAGGCGATCTGGTTCATCCCGTTGCTGCTGTCGACGGTCGCCGTCGGCGTGCTGTTCGGCAACGTCTACAACCCGACCTTCGGGATGGTGAACCGTGGCCTGGAGGCCATCGGCCTCGAGCAGTTGACCCGCGCGTGGCTCGGTGAGCCCGGCACGGCGCTGTACGCCGTCATCGCGGTCGTGATCTGGCAGTTCGTCCCCTTCTACATGATCCTGTTCGCCGCGGCCCTGGGCGACCTGTCCGACGACCTGCACGGGGCCGCACGGATCGACGGCGCCACCGAGACCCAGTACTTCTTCCGGGTCGCGCTGCCGGCCCTCCGGCCGGTCATCGGCGTCGCCGTCACGCTGTCGGTGATCGGGTCGCTGAAGTACTTCGACGTGGTGTGGGTCATGACCCAGGGCGGTCCGGTGAACGCGACCGAACTGATGGCGACCTACATGTTCCGCTCGGCGTTCCGTGGCAACCAGATGGGTTACGGCGCCACGATCGCCTCGGCCCTGTTCCTGACCGTGCTCTTCGCCACGGTCTTCTTCCTGGCCTGGCGGACGGCGCGTCGGCGCGCCGAGGAGAGACGCGGATGAGCGCCACCACCCTCGACCGTCCCACCCGGGACCGACGGCCGTCGAAGCTGCGGCCGGGCGGACTCAGCGCCCGCGCGCTGATCGTGCTGCTCGGGCTGGTGTGGACCCTCATCGCCGGCGCGCCGCTGGTGTTCTTGGTTCTCACGGCGTTCAAGGGGCAGTTCGAACTGCTCAGCGAGGCGCTGTGGGCGCTGCCGGCCGAACCGTCGCTGGACAACTTCCGCCGCGTGATCGAGAACGACTTCTTCGTGTTCCTCAAGAACTCGGTCGTGGTCGTGAGCATCTCGGTGACCCTGATCCTGCTCGTCAGTTCGATGGCGGCCTTCGTGTTCGCCCGGATCCGCTTCCGCAGCCGCACCCCGCTGTTCTCGCTCGTGGTCGCCGGACTGATCGTGCCGATCCACGTGACGCTGATCCCGATCTATCTGTTCACCCGCGACATCGGCCTCTACGACTCGATCTGGGGGCTCGTCGGCCCCTACGTCGCCTTCAACGTGCCGGTGACGGTGCTCATCCTCACCGGCTTCATGCAGGCGATCCCGTTCGAGCTCGAGGAGGCGGCCCGCGTCGACGGGGCGGGGCCGGTCCGCCGGTTCCGGTCGCTGATCGTGCCCCTGAGCCGTCCCGGTCTCATCACGGTCGCGATCTACAACGGCGTGATCCTGTGGAACGAGTTCGTGTTCGCGTTCGTGCTCACGACCACGCGTGCGAACCGGACGCTGCCGCTGGCGATCTGGGACTTCCAGGGCCAGTACGGCAGCAACGTCCCGGTGATCATGTCGGTGCTCACGCTCAGCGCGCTCCCGCTCGTGATCGCCTACCTGCTCGGCCAGGAACGCATCACCCACGGGATCATGGCCGGCGCGCTCAAGGGCTGATCCCCGCCGGCCATCCCATCCGTCTCCCCCGTCCAGGCGCGGGCCCGCCCCGGACCCGCCCGAGGAGTGCTCACCGTGACCACCCCGACCGCGCCGCGCGCCTCGGCCGCGCTGCCCTACCGCGACCCCGACCTGCCCACGGCGGAGCGGGTGGCCGACCTGCTCGGCCGCATGACCGCCGAGGAGAAGCGCGCCCAGCTCGGCAGCGCCTGGGTGTTCCAGTTGCTCGACAGCCGGTCGCTGTCGACCGAGGCCGCGGAACGTCTGCTCGCCGATGGCATCGGCCAGATCACCCGGGTGTCGGGCGCGAGCGACCTCGGCGCCACCGAGGCGGCCGACCTCGCCGACGAGATCCAACGCCACCTGCTCGAGCGCACCCGGCTCGGTATCCCCGCGATCGTGCACGAGGAGAACTGTGCCGGGCTGATGGCCCGCGAGGCCACGATCTTCCCGCAGGCGATCGGGGTGGCCAGCACCTGGCAGCCCGAACTCGCGCAGGCGGTCGCTGACGTCGCGCGCCGACAGATGCGGGCGGCCGGGGCCCACCAGGGGCTCGCACCCGTCCTCGACGTGTGCCGCGATCCACGCTGGGGCCGGCTCGAGGAGACCTTCGGCGAGGACCCGCACCTGGTCGCGAGCATGGGCGTCGCGGCCGTGCGCGGACTCCAGGCCGAGCTCGGCCCGGCCGGGGTGGTCGCGACCGGCAAGCACTTCGTCGGCTACGGCATCTCCGAGGGCGGGATGAACTGGGCGCCGGCCCACATCCCGGCGCGCGAGCTGCGCGAGGTGTACCTGCACCCGTTCGAGGCCGCCGTCCGCGACGCCGGGCTGCGCTCGATCATGAACGGCTACCACGAGCTCGACGGCATCCCCTGCGGCGCGTCACGCGAACTGCTGACCACGATCCTGCGCGAGGAATGGGGCTTCGACGGGATCGTGGTCTCGGACTACTTCTCGATCAACCAGCTCTGGGAATACCACCAGGTCGCGTCGAGCAAGGCCGCGGCCGCCGCCATGGCGCTGCGTGCCGGCCTCGACGTCGAGTTGCCCAGCACCGACTGCTACGACGCCCCGCTCGCCGAGGCGCTCGCCACCGGCCTGGTCGAGCAGTCCGTGCTCGACGAGGCGGTGCGCCGCGTCCTGGCGGTGAAGTTCGATCTCGGCCTGTTCGAGCAGCCCTACGTCGACCGGGCGGCCGCCGAGCCGTTCGACACCCCCGAGCAGCGGCGTCTCGCCCGCGACGTCGCCCGCCGGTCGCTCGTGCTGCTCAAGAACGAGCCCGGCCTGCTGCCGTTGGCCCCGACCATGCGCCGCATCGCGGTGATCGGCCCGAACACCGACAGCGGCCGCAACCTGATCGGCGACTACAGCTACCCGTCCCACATCGACTCGCTGCTCGAGATGCAGGCCGAGAACACCTTCGGCGTGCCCATGCCCGACGACCTCGATCTCGCGCCGACCTCGGTCCCGATCACCAGCGTCGTCGACGCACTGCGCGAGCACCTGCCCGGGGCCGAGATCACCCACGCCGTCGGGTGCGAGATCAACAGCGACGCGACCGACGGGTTCGACGCGGCCGTCGCCGCGGCCCGCGACGCCGACGTCGCGGTCGTGGTCGTCGGCGACCGGGCCGGCCTGACCTGGGACGCGACCTCGGGCGAGAGCCGCGACCGCACCAGCCTCGACCTGCCCGGTGTGCAGGAGGACCTGGTGCGGGCCGTCGTGGCCACCGGCACGCCCGTCGTCGCCGTCCTCGTGGTCGGCCGGCCCGGCGGCAGCACCTGGCTGCACGAGCACTGCCAGGCGGTCCTGCTGGCCTGGCTGCCGGGCGAGGAGGGTGGTCACGCGGTGGCCGAGGCGATCGCCGGCACGGTCAACCCGGGCGGCAAGCTGCCCGTGTCGTGGCCGCGCTCGGTCGGGCAGATCCCTGTCTACCACGGTCACAAGACCTCGGGCGGCCGATCGCACTGGAAGGGCGACTACGTCGACGAGGCGTCGTCACCCCGCTACCCGTTCGGGTTCGGCCTGAGCTACACGAGCTTCGAGATCACGGGTGCCACGCTGTCGGCGACCGAGGTCGCCTGCGGCGAGACGGTGCTCCTCGAGGTCGGTCTGCGCAACACCGGTGCGCTCGCCGGCGACGAGGTGGTGCAGGTCTACACCCGCTCGCGCGGCACCAGCGTCACCCGCCCGGTCCGTGAACTGCGCGGCTTCGCCCGCGTCGGCCTGGACCCCGGGGCGTCGACCACCCTCCGCTTCCACCTCGACACCGACCAGTTCGGGTTCTACGACCGCGACATGCACTACGTGGTCGAACCCGGCGAGGTGGAGGTGCTGGTGGGCCGCTCGGCGGCGGATCCCGAGGTGACGACGGGGTTCACGCTGGTCGGCGACAAACCGCACCGACCCGAGGGTCGCGGCTTCACCTCGCGCGTCGAGGTGGGGTGAGGGGGCGGGTGGTCGGCCTCGCTCCCTCGTGCCGGCCACCCGCGCTCCGCGCCGTCAGCCCTTGTTCAGCGAGGACAGTGCCCGCTCGATGCGCTCGCGCGCCTCGGCCGCGGTGGTGCGCAGCCCGTCGGCCTGGGGCGACACGCTGAGCATCGCCCCCGGGTCCACGGCCACGATCTCGCTGCCACCACCCGGGTTGGCGCGGACCACGACGTTGCACGGCAGCATCGCGCCGATGTCGGGGTCGACCCCGATGGCCTGGTGGGCGAGCCCGGGGTTGCAGGCACCCAGGATCTTGTAGGGGGCCATGTCGACGTCGAGCTTGGTCTTCATCGTGGCCTGCACGTCGATCTCGGTCAGGATGCCGAACCCTTCGTCGGCGAGCGCGGCACGGACCTGCTGTTCCGCCTCGGCGGGCTCGGCATCGACGTGGGTGTGGATCGTGTAGGCGTCCATCGTCCTTCTTCCTGTCGGCGGAGTGGTCAACGTATGCATACCCTGCAGGGTATGTCAGCCGGACGTGCTGTACGGATGGAGACGCCCGATGCAGATCCCCGCCCCGATCACCCAGGACGTGCAGCGCCGCATCGCCCGCGCGGAGGGGCAACTGCGCGGGATCCAGGCCATGCTCGCGGACGAACGTGAGTGCCGCGACGTGGTGGCACAGCTCACCGCCGTCGAGCGCGCCATCCACCGCGCCCGCATCCGGCTGCTGACGGCGGGCATCCGCCATTGCGCGACCGACCCCGACCTCGACGCGGACGCCGACGAGTTCGAGCAGATGTTGTTGCGCAGCAGCTGACCTCGCCGTCTACGTTCACCGGCTCCGTCGACCCACAGGAGCAGGCGTGGACGTGAAGACCGCCTACGAGCGTCGCGAGAAGGTCCGTTTCCTCGACGTCCGCGAGCCCGACGAATGGCGGGTCGGACACATCGAGGGGGCCCTGCACATCCCCATGGGCCAGCTCAACCAGCGCATCGACGAACTCGAGGGCGACCACGAGTTCGTCGCCGTCTGCCGTTCGGGCAACCGCAGCGGTGCGGTGACCGACGCGATGAAGCGCGCCGGGTACTCGGTCGAGAACCTCGAGGGCGGCATGCAGGCCTGGGCGCGCGAGGGACTGCCGTACGTCGCCGACGACGGCGGCGACCCCCGGGTCGCCTGACCGCCGTCGGCGACCGGTGTCAGTGCCGCAGGCGCGTGAGCAGCTTGCGCACCTCCTCGACGACCAGCAGCGACGCGGCGACGCCGGCGGCCAGCAGCCAGTGGCGCCAGCCCAGCGGTACGACGTCGACGAGTCCGCCGACGGCCGGGACCTGGACCGCGAGCACCTGCAGGGCCAGGACACCGGCCAGGGCGGCCCACAGCTTGCCGTTGCGCAGCGTGTGGCGGGTGAAGACGCTGTCGAACTCGAGCCGGGCGTTCACCGCGTTGAAGAACTGGAAGAAGACGAACGTGGTGAAGGCCAGCGTGGTCGCGAACGCGCTGTCGCCCGTGCCGAGGGCCCAGCGGAACACCGCGATCGTGCCACCACCCATGACCGCGCCCGTCAGCAGCAGGCGGCGCAGCCGTGCGCCGTCGAGGATCGGCGCATCGGGGTCGCGTGGCCGCCGCCCCATCACGTCGGGCGCCGCCGGATCGGCGCCGAGCGCCAGCGCCGGCGGTCCGTCCATGATCAGGTTGACCCACAGCACCTGGATCGGGGTGAAGGGGGCCGGCAGCCCGAGCAGGCGGGCGCCGAGGATGGCGACGATCGCCCCGATGTTGGTCGCGAGCTGGAAACGGACGAACGACACGATGTTGTCGTAGATCCCGCGCCCCTGTTCCACCGCGGTCACGATGGTCGCGAAGTCGTCGTCGGCGAGGACGAGGTCGCCGGCCTCCTTGGTCACCTCCGTCCCGGTGATGCCCATCGCGACGCCGATGTCGGCCCGCTTCAGCGCGGCGGCGTCGTTGACCCCGTCGCCGGTCATCGCGGTCGTCCGCCCGTTGGCCTGCAGCGCCGACACGAGCCGGACCTTGTGCTCGGGGGCGACGCGGGCGCACACCCCGAGTTCTTCGACGCGGACGGCGAGCGTGTCGTCGTCGAGGGCGTCGAGGTCGGCGCCGGTGACGACCTCCCCCGGGATGCCGATGGTGCGGGCGATGGCGGCCGCGGTGTCGGGGTGGTCGCCGGTGACCATCATCACGCGGATGCCGGCGGCGTGCGCGACCCCGATCGCGTCGGCGACCCCGTCGCGGGGCGGGTCGACGATGCCGACCAGGAACTCGAACACCAGCAGGTCGAGTTCGGCCTCGGGGTCGTCGACCTCGCCGGGGTGGCGGTCCAGCTCGCGGGTGGCGATGGCCAGGGTGCGCAGGCCCTCGGACGCGAGGGCCGAGATCTGGGCGCTGACGGCGTCGCGGTGGTGGTCCTCGAGCGGCGCCGGCCCGTCCGCAGTGGCGAACCGGTCGCAGCGGCCGAGGACGACGTCGGGGGCGCCCTTGACGGCCACCAGCGTGCCGGGGCGGTCCTCCTCGACCGCGTGGAGCGTGGCCATCAGCTTCGTGGCCGCGTCGAAGGGAACCTCGGCGAGCCGGCCCCGCCGACGGACGGCGTCGATGTCGACGCCGGCCTTGGCGGCCAGGACCAGCAGCGCCGCCTCCGTCGGGTCGCCGACGATCCGGCCGTCGCGGACGTCGGCGTCGTTGCACAGCACCATGGCATGCAGCCCGCGCACGGTGTCCGGCAGCGGTGGGTGGATGTCGCCCCGCGCGTCGTAGCCGTCACCGCTGACCTCGTGGCGGATCTCGCCGACCACGATGGTCCGCACGGTCATCTCGTTGCGGGTCAGAGTCCCCGTCTTGTCGGTGCAGATCACCTGGGTGGATCCCAGGGTCTCGACCGACGTGAGGCGCTTGACGATGGCGCGCTGACGCGCCATCGCCCGCGTCCCCAACGCCAGGGTGATGGTGACCACGGCCGGCAGACCCTCGGGGATCGCGGCGATGGCCAACGCGATCGCGTCGAGCGCCGCGGTCGCCAGGGTGTCGCCACGCAGCAACGCGATGGCGAAGACGGCGAGGACGGCGACGAGCGCCACCAGCGCGAGCCGCCGGGCGAGGTCGTCGATCTGGCGCTGCAACGGCGTCTTGCGGTCGGGCGCGTCCGAGAGCAGCTGGGCGACCTGCCCGATGCGGGTGTCCATGCCGGTGCCGGTCACGACCAGCTCACCGCGACCGCGGACCACGGTCGTGTTCATCCACAGCATGTTGGTGCGGTCGGCGACCGGTGCGTCGGGCTCGGTGAGGTCGGCGGCGTGCTTGGTCGCCGCCGTCGTCTCGCCGGTCAGCGACGACTCGTCGGCCGCGAGCACGGCGTCGAGGACCACCCGGCCGTCGGCCGGTACCCGGTCGCCGGCTTCGACGAGGACGACGTCACCCACCACGAGCTCGGCGGCGGGGACCTCGACGGTGCGGCCGTCGCGTCGCACCCTGGCCCGGGAGGGCAGCAGGTCGTTGAGCGCCCGCACGCTCTGCTCGGCGCGAGCCTCCTGGACGGTGCCGAGCACCGCGTTGATGAGCAGGACGACGCCGACGACGACGGCGTCCTTGAGGTCGCCGACGACCGCGGACAGGGCGGCCGCGCCGACCAGGACCAGGATCAGCAGGCTGCGGAACTGCGCGACGAAGCGGGACAGCAGCGACGGCGGTGGCTCGCTGACGAGCTCGTTGGGGCCGGTCGCGGCGCGCCGCTCGCGCACGGTCGCCTCGTCGAGACCACGCTCGAGATCGACGTCGAGGGCGGCGGCCACCTCGGCGACGCCACGGGTGTGGGGATCCTCGACCCGGGGGCGGTCGAGCGCAGGGGCGGTGGTCGTCTCGGGTTTCACCAGGGCTCCTTCGGCTCACCGCAGCCGTGCGGCGAGATGCCGAAGGTCTCCCTCCCCCGGCGTGCGGGGCGCGACACCGGGCTCCGCGGCGGAACCGGCCTGACGGCGTCGACGAGGACGAGGTACTCCCCTTCGTCGCGAACGGTACCGGGTATCGGCCGGGTCCACTCGCCGGGCGGCACGCGACCGGTCCGCGGGTCGGGCAAGATGCGGCCGACGAAAGGAACCGCCATGGCCACCGTCGACGTCCTCGTCGCGGGCTATGCACGCAGCGACGGGGTGGGCAGCACCGTGTCGCTGGTCCGCTCGGGTGACCTGGTCGCGGTCGTCGACCCGGGCATGGTGGCCGACCGGCGGCTCATCCTCGACCCGCTCGAGGCGCTGGGGGTCGACCCGGACGCCGTCACCGACGTCGTGCTCAGCCACCACCATCCCGACCACACCATCAACGTGGCGTTGTTCCCGCAGGCGCGGGTCCACGACCACTGGGCGATCTACCACCGTGACCAGTGGACCGACCGGCCCGCCGAAGGATTCGCCCTGGCCGACGACGTCGTGTTGTGGGAGACCCCCGGTCACACGTTGCAGGACATCACCACGCTGGTGACGACCGACGCCGGCGTGGTCGCGCTGACCCACCTGTGGTGGTTCGAGGGCAAGGACGACGACCCGCGCGCCACCCATCTCGACCTGCTCGAGCGCCACCGCGCCCGGGTACGCGAGGTCGCCCAGCGGATCGTGCCCGGTCACGGTCCGGCCTTCGACCTGGCGCGCTAGGACGGCGCCGCCCTCCCACTAGCGTGGTCGGTCTTCGATCATCAGGGGTGGACTCGTGGGCGGCGTGGGCGGTCAACTGGCGTTGGTGGCGGTCCTGGTGGTGCTCAACGCGCTGTTCGCCGGGTCCGAGATCGCGCTGATCTCGCTGCGCGAGGGGCAGCTCGCGCGGCTCGAGTCGCGCTCGGCGTCCGGACGCGCGCTGGCCCGCCTGGCACGCGACCCCAACCGGTTCCTGTCGGCGATCCAGATCGGCATCACGCTGGCTGGGTTCCTGGCCTCGGCCACCGCCGCCGTGTCCCTCGCCGAGCCACTGATCGAACCGCTCGGGGTCCTGGGTGGCGCCGCCCGCCCGACCGCCATCTTCCTCGTCACGCTGGCGCTGACGTTCGTGACGCTGGTGTTCGGCGAACTGGCGCCGAAGCGGCTGGCCATGCAGAGGGCCGAGAGCTGGGCGCTGCTGGCTGCCCGCCCGCTGGCCGTCGTGGCGAAGGTGGCAGGTCCGGCGATCTGGCTGCTGTCGCGCGCGACCGACCTGACCGTCCGCCTCTTCGGCGGCGATCCGTCCCGCGACCGCCAGGACGTCACCGACGAGGAGGTCCGCGACCTGATCGCCGCCCAGGTCTCGTACACGCCCGAGCAGCGCGAGATCATCGACGGTGCGCTCGACGTCGCCGACCGCACCCTGCGCCAGGTGCTCGTCCCCCGCTCGCGGGTCCTGGCGTTGTCGGACGACCTCACGGTCGACGAGGCGATCGCCCGGCTCGCGGAGGCCGGCCACAGCCGCGCACCGGTGTTCAGCGAGCAGCTCGACGACGCCGAGCGCACCATCTCGGTGCTCGGCCTGGTGGGCCGCGAGGGCCGGGTCGGCGACCACGCCCGCGAGGCGTTGCTGCTGCCCGAGTCGCTCAACGCGGTGGTCGCGCTGCGCGAGTTGCAGTCCGCGCACCAGCAGCTCGCACTGGTCGTGTCCGAGCACGGTGGCGTCGAGGGCATCGTCACCGTCGAGGACCTGGTCGAGGAACTGGTCGGCGAGATCTACGACGAGCACGACCGCGACGTCCGCGCGGTGGTCCGCGAGCCGGGCGGCGCGATGCTGGTGCCGGGCAGCTTCCCGCTGCACGACCTCGAGGACCTCGACGTCGAGGTCAGCGGCGACGACGCGACGACGGTGGCCGGGCTGGTCGTCGAACAGCTCGGCCGGATCCCCGCGGTCGGCGACGTCGTCGAGGTCGGCGGCTGGCGCTTCGAGGTGCTGGCCATGCGGCGACGGACCGCGGATCGGGTCCGCATCGCGCCGGCGGAGGCATCGCGGTGAACGTCTGGCTCGTCCTGCTCGGTGGCGCCCTGCTCGCGCTCGCGGCCTACGACGTGATCGTGACCACGATCTCGACCACGTCGGCCGGCGGACCCCTGACGTCCCGCTTCGGCCGCGCCTGGTGGCGCGTCGCCCATCTCGCCGCACGGCGCCCGACGTCGCGGTGGCTGTCCAGCGCGGGCCCGGTCATCCTGCTCGGCACGATCGGGCTGTGGCTGCTGCTGATGTGGAGCGGCTGGACGCTGGTCTTCGCCGCCGACACGTCCGCGGTGGTGTCCGGTACGAGCCAGGCGCCCGCCGACTGGTGGTCGCGGGTCTACTACACCGGGTTCACCATCTTCACGCTCGGCGTCGGCGACTACGTGCCGGCTGGCGCGCCGTGGCAGGTCCTGACGGTCCTCGCCAGCGCGTCCGGTCTCGCGGTCACCACCGCGTCGATCACGTACCTGATCCCGGTCGTGACGGCCGCCACCCAGCGCGCCCAGCTCGCCGCACGCATCGAGGTGATGGGCGGCGACGCCCACGCGTTGGTGGCGAACCTGTATCACGACGGGTCGGTCGCCCAGTTCGGGGCGCTCCTGCCCGAGCTGACCGACCGGCTGCTGCAGACCGGCGAGCGCCACCTCGCCTACCCGATCCTGCACTACTTCCACCCGCGTACGGTGCGGACCGAGTTGCGGATCCAACTCGCCGCGCTCGACGACGCGGTCACGCTGGTGCAGTCGGGACTGGCCCCCGAGGTCGGCCGCCCGCACCCGGCCACCCTGCGGGCGGCCCGTTCGGCGATCGCGCACCTGCTCGAGCGGGCGCACGTCGCCGACGCCGGCGCGGCTCCCCCGCTCGAGCTGGACCCGCTGCGGGCCGCCGGTGTGCCGGTCGTGTCGGACGCGGCGTTCGCCGACGCCGTGTCCGGACTCGCGGACCATCGCCTGCGCGTGGCGGGCTACGCGGCCGAGTCGAAGTGGCAGCGCCCCGGCACGTGATGACGTTCAGCCCTTCCCGCTGCCGCCGCGGCGGCGGACCATCGGAGGCGTAGGGCGACGGACGTCGCCTGCCAGGAGACCTCCGATGCGCCGCCGGTTTCGTGCCCTCGCCTCGTCCGCCATCGTCCTCGCACTGACCCTGCCCGGCGGCGCCGCGGCTGCGCAGACCGACGCGGTCGGGGTCACCGCCACGATCTACCTCCTCGCCGACCAGCCCGACGGCGGGCCGTTTCTGATGCCGGTCCACCGCGACGCGCCCGCGACGCTTGACCTGCCGAGCGCCGCGGTGCTCGCGCTGCTCGCGGGACCGACGGACGCGGAGCGCGACACCGTCCCGGCCATCTCCACCACGATCCCGGCCGGCGTGGATCTGCTCGGACTCACGATCGTCGACGGCGTCGCCACGGTCGACCTCGAGGGCTCGTTCGACGACGGCGGCGGCAGCGCCTCGATGTTCGCGCGGCTGGGGCAGCTGGTCTACACCCTGACCCGCTTCGCGACGGTGGACGCGGTGGCACTCGAGCTCGATGGCGAGCCGGTGGAGGTGTTCTCCGGCGAGGGGCTCGTCCTCGACGGCCCCATCGGTCGGGACTGGTTCACCGGACAGGACTCGGGCGTCCTGCCGCCGGTGCTGCTCGAGACCCCGCCCTGGGCGGCGTCCTTCCCGCCGCGCGTCGCGGGGACGATCGGGGTCGCCGGCGAGTCGGTGGCGCTCGGCATCTTCGACACCGACGGGCGCGAGCTCGGCCGCGCCACGCTCGTACCCGACGACGACGGCCGGTTCGACAGCTGGCTGCCGTTCGAGTTTCCCACGTCCGGGTTCGGCGCCGTGATCGTCGAACCCGAGGACAGTCCGGGACTGCGGGAACACCTCGTGCGCTTCGCACCGGATCCCGTACGGGGGACGGCGCTCGCGTGCCCGGAGGTACCCACCCCGAACTTCGCCGACGTTCCGGCGACCGCGGCGCACGCGGACGCGATCGCGTGCGCTGTCCACTGGCGGGTCCTCGTCGGCTACGGGGACGGCACCTTCGCCCCGACGCTGGACGTGACCCGGGCGCAGACGGCCAGCGTCCTCGCCCGGCTCCTCGGCGCGGCGGGGATCGACCTCCCGACCGACGTCGAGGGCGACTTCCCCGACGTCGCGGCGGCGTCGCCACACGCCGAGGCGATCGGGCAACTCGCCGAGCTCGGGATCATCCAGGGGCTCGACGACGGACGGTTCGGGCCGGGCCTGCCGGTCTCCCGCGCGCAGATCGCATCCATGCTGCAGCGGTCCCTGCTGCTGTTCGAGGGCGCGGCGCCGGTCGCGTCCGAGGAAGGCTTCGGTGACGACGACGGCAGCCCGCACGAGCCGGCGATCGACGCGCTGGCACAGCTCCGGCTCGTCGCGGGTACGAGCCACGTCGGGTTCAGCCCGGCCGCGCCGGTGAGCCGGGCACAGGTGGCGGCGCTGGCGTCCCGCACGATCGACCTCCTGGTCGCGACCGGGCACACCACCGGGCCGGTCAACGTGTTCGACGTCCACGCCGCCGAGGTCGGCGACGTCGTCGTGGGTCTGACGATCGCATCGCTCGAGGTGAGCGAGCCCGACGCGCCCTACCTGACGGCCCACGTCGGCTTCACCGGCGAGGTGGCGGTGTCGGGGACCGTGACCGCGTACGACGACCACGAGCAGCTCGGCGATGCCGTGTGCGTGGGCTCGTTCGACCCGGCATCCGAGCGGGCGCTGCCCCGGATGCTGCAGGACACGCGCTACGCCTGGTTCTGCTTCACCAACAGCGACGTCGCCTCGGCCGAGGTGTTCGGGAGCGGGACCGAGACGGATGCGACCGTGGTGGTCGACGAGTTCACCATCCACTACGCCCCGACGGAGATGTGGAACACCAGCCGGCTCCTGCGCGTCGAGGAGGGGTCGTCATGACGACGGTCGCGACCCCCGGACGCGGCGGCGGGTTGCGCCGGGTGAGGGTCGTCGGCGCGCTGGCGCTCGTGCTGGTGTTGCTGCCGGTCGTGCCGGCATCGGCGCAACGCACCACCGAACACGCGTGCCCGGCCGACATGGAACTCGAGGATCCGGTCTTCCCCGACCAGGCGGCGTTGGGCGCGATCAACGAGCGGGAGATCCTCTGCGTCCACGGCTGGGGGCTCACCGACGGGCTGGCCGACGCGACGTTCGGCACGCTGGCCGACCTCGACCGGGCGCAACTGGTGACCTTCCTCATGCGCCTGCTCGCGGTGGCGGGAGTGGAGACGGGGACGGCGCCGGCGCCGGCGGACACCTTCGACGACACCGACACGATCCCCGACGTGCACCGCGACAACGTGCTGACCGCGGCCGCGCTCGACATCGTGACCGGTTTCGCCGACGGCTCGTTCCGTCCGGCCGCGACGGTCACGCGGGCACAGGCGGCGTCGTTGCTGGTGCGCACGCAGCGACTGATCGACGCGGCGTACGACATCGACGACCAGGACCGCGAGGCCTACCTCGCCACGCTCGACTTCGACGCCGACTTCACCGATGTCGCCGGCAGCGTGCACGAGGACAGCATCGTCCTGCTCGCGCGGCTGGGTGTAGTCGGGGGCTACCCGGACGGGACCTTCCGGCCCGCAGCCGGTCTGCTGCGCGGCCACGCCGCCGCGTTCCTCGCCCGCCACCTCGACGTCCTCGCCGACCTCGACCTGGACTACCTCGCTCCCCTGGCGATCGACGCGCCGTCGGACGGGCGGGCCGAGTAGATCATCTCCTACCCGGCCCGACGCCCGGCATCACACGACGTCACGACGTTGGACCGTGCCGACCGCGAGCAGGGACATCAGCGCCGCCCATGCCAGCAGTGCGGCGAGCGCCGCGGCGAGCGTGGGCCCGTCAGCGACTCCGGCGATGCCGGTCAGCAGGGTGGCCGGCATCCATTGCGCCGCGTCGGCGATCAGTTGCGGCGCCATCTGCGGGGCGATGAACAGCACGAAGATCGTCACGGCGACCGCGCCGCCGCCGTTGCGGACGATGGCTCCGATCCCACCACCAAGCACGGACCCGACGGCGCCGGCCAACATCGAGGTGGCGAGCAACTGGACGACCGTGCCGGCGGAGAGCATGAAGGCGTGGTCGGTGAACTGCAGCGACACCGCCCCGACGCCGAGGACGAGGGCTTCGGCGAACAGGCCCAGGACGAGCCCGCCGATCATCACGGCCGTGAACTGCGCGAGCACGGCGAGGTGGCGGCGGGGGGTGGAGAGGAAGGTGGGGACCACGGTGGCGTGTCCGTACTCACGGGCGACCGCGATGGCCCCGAACAGCCCCGTTCCGAGCATGGCGTTGACGCCGAAGGCCAGGAGTGAGCGCTGGTCCTCGGCCGTGGAGATGAACGTCTTGCTGCCGTCCATGTCGGTGCCCAGGACGATCGCCAGGGCGTTGATCGCGGCGATCGCGACCAGGGCGGCGAGGAATCCCCACAGCAGGCGGGTCGTGGTCAGCTTGAGCAGTTCGGCGCGAACGACGCGGAGCCATCTCATCGTGCCACCACCTCCTGGCGGTCGTTGGTTTCGTCGATGCCGTGTGTCCAGTCGAGGAACAACTCCTCGAGCGACCCCGACTGTTGGGTCAACTCGTGGACGGCGATGCCCGCGGCCAGCGCCGCATCACCGATCTCGGGGAGCGACAGGCCCTGCACGGTCAGGGTCTCGTCGTGTGGCGTCACGGTCGCGCCCGCCCGCAGGAGCACCTCGGCGAGCCGCTCGGGTGCCGGCGTCCGGACGGTGGCGCCGGACTGCTGCAGGTCGGCGATGGCGCCCTGGGCGACGAGGCGCCCGCGGTCGATGACGATGACGTCGTCGGCGAGCAGTTCCACCTCGGCGAGCAGGTGACTGGACACGAACACGGTGTTGCCGTTGGCCGCTCGGAGCCGCAGCAGATGGCGCAGCCACCTGATGCCCTGCGGGTCCAGCCCGTTGCCGGGCTCGTCGAGGACGAGCACGGGCGGGTCACCGAGCAGGGCGGCGGCGATGCCGAGCCGCTGGCGCATGCCGAGCGAGTAGGCACCGACGCGCCGGTCGGCCGCCTCTGCGAGCCCGACCAGCCGCAGCGTCTCGTCGGCGCGAGCGGCCGCGATGCCGCCGGCGCGGGCCAGGATCCGTAGGTGGTCGCGCCCTGAGCGCGACGGATGGAAGGCATTGGGCTCGAGGACGACGCCGACGACCCGGGCGGGATCGGGGAAGCTCCGGTAGCGGGCACCACCGATGGTGGCGTGGCCGCTGTCGGCGGCGGCGAGGTCGAGCAACACCTTCATCAGCGTCGACTTGCCGGCGCCGTTCGGGCCCAGGAAGCCGGTCACCCGGCCCGGCTCGACCGTGAACGTCAGGTCGTCGACGACGGTGTTGGACCCGTACGTCTTGGTGACGTGGTGGACGTCGATGCGGTGCATGGCATCACCTTTCCGACGGACGCACCTCGGTGCGCCCGTTGTGGCGGGGCCCTGCCGAATGGCGGGTCAGGGTCGTTGCGCGTTCCCGGTCGTGGCGGCGACGTCGCGCAGGAGATCGGCGAAGTCGGCGGGCTGTTCGAACGAGGGCCGGTGGCCGGAGTCCTCGAACACGATCCGTTGCTTGCTCGGTGCGTCGAGCAGGTCGAACCACTCGTCGGCCAACACCGCACGGCCCCGCGCCTCGTACTGCCCGAGCACGAGGTACACGGGCACGTCGAGTCGTGGGGCGTCGCGGCGGAAGTCGTGGTCCTGCAGTTGCGGATAGACGAAGTAGTTGACGTCGAACATGCCCCGGAGCGCGTTGATGCGGTCGAGCAGGCTGTTCTCGGCGACGAAGGTGTTGAACGGCATCTCCCACAGCTCGTCCACGCCGGGGTAGGCGTTCCACTGGTGCTCGTAGCTGACGGTGTACTCGTAGTCGAGGAGGTCGTCGTAGGGCGGCGGACCCGCCTCGCGGATCCGCTGCGCCAGGGCGTCGTTGCCGGTCTCCTCGGCCCACGCGAGCGCGTCCTCGTGGAACATCTGGTCGGTGAGTCGGTTGTTCACCATCTGCCCGGTGCCGACGTAGGCGTGGAACGACTCGGGCGAGCGCTGGACCGCCAGCACGCCGGGGATCGTGCCCCACGAGTTCGCGCTCAGGTAGACGCGGTCCTCGCCGAAGCGCTCCCGGAGATGGTCGACGACCTCGAGCGTGTCCGAGACGGCCTGCTCGAGCGTGAGTTGCTCGACCGGGTCGATGGAGGTGGCGTACGACTTGCCGGTTCCCCGCTGCTCCCAGGTGGCGACCACGAAATCGGTCTCGAGGTCGGTGTCGGCCCGCATGGCGCCGAGGTCGGTGCCGCCCGGCCCGCCGGCGAGGTGCAGCAGCACCGGGCTGTCCACGTCACGACCGCGGAGCAGGATCACCTGCTCGACCCCGCCGATCTCCACCGTCGCCAACTCGGCGATGCTGCCCTCCACCGGTCGTCCGTCGGGGCCGAGGATCGGCGGGGTCGTGCCGGGGAGGACGAGCGCCACGGCGAGCGCGGCGACGCCGATGGTGCCCAGCACGATGAAGACGACGGCGGGGATCCCGGGCGCCGGTGCCGTGGGGTGCCCGAGCCGGCGGGCAGACCACACGCCGTGGGCGGCACCCACGACCAGCGCCGGAAGCACCATCAGCCCGTGTGCGACCCGTCCGGCCACGAACGCGAACAGCCCGTAGGTGGAGGTGAGGTGGATCCCGTCGACCGTCGCGCCGGCCGTGCCGAGGCGGGCGAGTTCGAACACCGCGACGAAGACCACCGGTGCCAGCAGCAGGCTCCACCGGCTGCCCAGCACCAGCCCGGCGAGCGCACCGACCGCGAGCATGGCGAGGGTCGTGACGATCACCTGCTGCGGGGTGAGCGGGCCGCGGGGCGTGAGCCAGCCGGCCACGAGTGCTGCGGCGGCGACGACGGTGACCACTACGAGCAGCGCGAGTCGGCGGTCGCGCCAGACCCTGGCGAGCACACCTGGTGGCTCGCCGACCTGCGTGGTCGGGCGCTCGAGCGTGGCAGCGCCGGTCCCGTGCGACA
>DATHUR010000153.1:0-17224 GCA_035462025.1 Egicoccus sp.
CGGCGAGCCGGCGGACCTCGAGGCCCTGGGCGGCACGGACCCCGAGTTCGAGCATCGACAGCCCGAGGCGGTACTTGCGGGTCTCGGGATCGCGGGTGACGAAGCCCTCGCCCGTCAGCGTGTCGAGCAGGCGGTACAGCACGGCCCGGTCCAGGCCGGTCGACTCGGCCAGCCCCGACACCGTGGCGCCGTCACCGTGTTCGCCGAGCGCGTTGAGCAACGCCAGGCCACGCGTGAGCGTGCGCGAGCCGCTGGAACGTCGTCCGCGCTTGTCGTCGTCATCCGCTGCCACGTGTCGGATCCTTGTTCGTCGGCGAGAGGCGCTGGGTCGGGCGGGAGTGCTGAAGGGGGGTCGGGCGGGACGGGCGATCAGGGACGCGGCCCGCACACCCGAGTGCGCTGTAGCGACGTGCGAGTGTGCTGCGCGACCCGCGCACGGTCAAGCGCCACGTTGACCGATGGAGGGTGGCCCAACTCTGTCCTTTGGTGGGTGCGCCCTCACGCCGGCCGTGCGAAAGACTGCGCCCGGCCCGATGGAGAGCGGGTCGCAGCGACGTTCGGCAACGCGCGGACGGGGCACGCGACCGTCACCTCGACGGTGCCGGCTCGTTGCGGGGAGTGACTGGCGGAGAGGGACACATGCCGAGCGTCAAGGCGGGCGTGCAGCAACTCGGTGGCGTGGCGTCGATGGGCGTCGACGGCATGTTCGCCGTCCGCAAGGGCTTTCCCTTCCGCGAGTTCATCCAGCAGTGCTGGTTCATCGCCAAGGTGACGATGGTCCCGGTCGTGCTGATCTCGATCCCGTTCGGGGTGATCCTCGCCCTGCACGTCGGCTCGTTCGCCCGCCAGCTCGGTGCCGAGAGCTCGGTCGGCGCCGCGATGGTCCTGGGCATCGTGCGCGAGGCGGCCCCCGTCGCGACCGCGCTGCTGATCGCCGGCGCCGGCGGTTCGGCGATGACCGCCGACCTCGGCTCACGGCGCATCCGCAACGAACTCGACGCCATGGAGGTCATGGGCGTCGACCCGGTCCACCGCCTGGTCCTGCCGCGGCTGTTCGCCGCGGCGCTGGTGGCGGTGCTGCTCAACGGCCTGGTGTCCGCGGCCGGCATCCTGGGCGGCTGGGTGATGGCCGTTCCGGTCCAGGGCGGCACGAGCGGGGCCTACTTCTCCTCGTTCACCGAGCTCGCCCACCTGCCCGACCTGTGGTCGGCCATGATCAAGGCGACGCTGTTCGGCTACATCGCCGCGGCGATCTCGTGTTGGTACGGCTACAGCGCCCACGGCGGTCCGAAGGCGGTCGGGGACGCGGTCAACAAGGCCGTGGTGCTGACCTTCATCGTGCTGTTCTTCGTCAACTTCGTGCTGACCGCCCTGTACTTCCAGATGATCCCCCCGAAGGTCTGACCGTGGCGGCCGAACCGATCGACAGCAGCGGCGCACTGGGCGCCGACACCCGCGCGATGCGCGCGGCGTCACGGCCGTTGCGTCCCTTCGAGGAGTTCAGCGACCAGATGAGCTTCTGGGGCGAGGCGCTCTCGGCCATGCCCTACTCGCTCAAGTGGTGGCGCAGCGTCGTGCTCCCGCAGATCTCGGACGTGGTCGTCGGTGCCGGCGGGTTCATCGTCGGCGGCGGCATGCTGTTCGTCATCGCCTCGCTGGCGTTCTTCACCGGCACCCAGGTCGGCCTGCAGGGCGTGGCCGGCCTCGAGCAGATCGGTGCCCAGGCCTACGTCGGGCTGGTCAGTTCGTTCGCCAACGTGCGCGAGATCACGCCGCTGATCGCCGGTGTCGCGCTGGCCGCCAAGGTCGGCGCCGGCTACACCGCCGAACTCGGCGCCATGCGCATCAGCGAGGAGATCGACGCGGCCGAGGTCATCGGCGTGCGGCCGATCCCCTACCTGGTCTCGACCCGGATCTGGGCCGCACTGATCCCCACCATCCCGCTGTACCTGCTGGCGCTGTTCAGCGCGTTCTTCGCCACGCGGTTGATCGTGACCGGCTTCTACACGATCTCGACCGGTGCCTACGACACCCGGCTGGCCCTGTTCCTGCCGGTCATGGACATCGTCTACAGCGTGATCAAGGCGATCGTGTTCGTGATCGTGGTCGTGCTCATCCACACCTACTACGGGTTCTACGCCAAGGGCGGTCCGGCCGGCGTCGGCGTCGCCGTCGGCCGCGCCATCCGCGCGTCGATCACCGCCGTCGTCATCATCAACATGGTGCTGTCGCTGGCCTTCTGGGCGGCCGGGGGCGAGACGATCAGGATCGCCGGATGAACACTTCCGTCGACCCGGTCCTCAAGCGGCGCATCCTCGGCACCGCCGCGGTGGTGCTCGTGCTCGCCGTGTCCACGTTGGTCCTCGACTGGCGTTATGCGCCTGCGGCCGGTTCGTACCAGGTCACCGCCGAACTCGGCGACGCCGGCAGCGGCCTGTCCCCTGGCACCGACGTCAAGGTCCGCGGCGTCCGCATCGGCCAGGTCGACGAGGTCCGCTACGAGGACGGCATCGCGTATGCCGACATGACCCTCGACCCGCGCCCCCGTCTGCCCGGCCCCGAACACCTCGAGCTGGTCGTCACGGCCAAGACGCTGCTCGGCGAGAAGCAGATCGAGCTGTCGTTCCCGGACGAGGCCTACGACCGCGAGCCGTTCCTCGCCGCCGGTGACCGGCTCGTCGCCTCCCGCGAACCGACCGAGTTGTCCGAGGTGCTCGCCGTCATGGACCCCTTCCTCGACGCGATCGACGAGCGTGAGTTGGCCACCATCGTCGATGTGCTGGGCGACCAGCGCGGCGAGGGCGAGGTGTTCGCCCGCAACCTCGAACTCGGCCAGCAGTTGGCCGCCTTCGCGCAGCGCACGGCACCCGACGCGCTGGCGCGCATGCGCGACCTGACCCACGTCGCCGACACCTTCACCGCCTCGACGCCGGACCTGACCCGGATGAACCGCGCCCTGCCCGAGGCGACCGGGGTGCTGACCGAACGCCAGGCCGATCTGCGCGCCAACCTCGAGGCCGTCTCGCGCTTCTCGCGCACGATGAACGAGTTCCTGGTCGTCGAGGAAGGCGTGCTCAGCGACTTCCTCACCACCCAGCAGCCCGTCGGTGCGGTCTTCGAGCGCAACCAGGACCAACTCGGCAGCCTGGTCGAGGGCATCGGCCTGTACGCCAGGGCGATGGGCAGCGGCGGGACACTGCTCGACGACGGCACCGAGTGGGCCGGCTTCCGCATCTTCATCGACCCCGAGTCCTCGTTCGACCCGGTCAAGTTGCTGTGCCTGGAGTTCCAGGAGGTCTTCGGCGAGGACACCCCCGAACAGTGCGAGGTGGAACGATGAACGCCTCGCACCCGCTGCTCAAGTTCAGCGTCTTCACGCTGGTGTGCCTGGCGTTCACCGCGTGGCTGGTCGTGATGATCGGCAACATCTCCTTCGAGTCGCGCCTGAGCTACGCCGCCGACTTCGACAACGTCCAGGGCCTGCTGGTCAACGACGACGTCAAGATCTCGGGGGTGACCGTCGGCAAGGTCACCTCGATCTCGCACCTGCCCGGTGGCCGCGCACGCGTCGAGTTCAGCGTCCGCGACGGCGTGGCACTGCCCGAGGACTCCGACGTCACGATCCGCTGGCGCAACGTCATGGGGCTGCGCTTCCTCTACGTCGAGCCCGGCGGGCAGGGCGAGGTGGTCGCCGCCGGCCACGTCTTCCCGCCCCAGCAGACCCGCTCCCCCGCCGACCTCGGCTCGCTGCTGCAACGGCTCGGCCCGTTCATGCAGTCGCTGGCCCCCGAGTTGCAGAACGAGTTGCTGCAGGGCCTCTCCGAGGGCCTGGTCGGCAACGAGGAGGAGATCCGCTCGCTGATCGAGCAGGGCGCGGACCTGACCACGACGATCGCCACCCGCGACGCCGAGATCGACTCGCTGTTGCGCAACTCGGCCACCGTGCTCGACGCCTACGCGTCCCGCGAACAGGAACTGCGCGGCCTGCTCGACAGCTTCGCAGAGGTGTCGGGAACGCTCGCCGAACGCAACGACGAACTCGAGCGCGCGGTGGTGGCCATCGCCGACGGCCAGGAGGAACTCGAGCACCTCGTCGACACCAACCGGGCCAACATCGAGGGGACCGTCGACGCCCTCGAGGACCTCACCAACGTGCTCGCGACCGACCGCGAGGGGTTCGAGACCGTCCTCGAGACCTCCCCGCGCGGCGTGCTCGGCTACCACCTCATCTCGCGCACCGGACAGTGGTTCAACATCCGCGCCGTTGGCGCGTCGGTGGCCGACCAGGTGGTCTCGACCGAACGCGGCGCCGCCTACCCACGCGAGGGCGGTCGCTCGTCGCGCTCGTCCTCCTCGGCACTCAACGAGCTGCTGGGTGGGGGTGAGCGCTGATGCTGCTCGAGAAGAACCACACGCTCATCGGTTTCGCGGTCATCGCCGTGATCGCGGTCGGCACCCTGTTCGCCCTCGGCGCCACCGCCGGCCTGTTCGTACGCGGTGACACCTACGAGGCCGAGTTCGCCGACGCGGCGGGGCTCAAGTCCGGAGACTTCGTGTACGTGGCCGGCCACCGCGCCGGCGAAGTCCTCGCGGTCGACATCGACGGCGACATCGCCCGGGTGCGCTTCTCCTCGACCGCCCCCGAGCTGCCGGCCGACTCGCTCGCCGAGGTGATCCTGTCGAACACGCTCGGCAAGCGCGGCCTGGCCCTGACCCCGGGCACGTCGTCCGACGTGCTCGAGGACGGCGACGTCATCCCGCTGTCGCGCACCGTCACCCCGGTCGACCTGCCCGAGATCGGTGACCGCGCCACCGAACTGCTCACCGGCGTCGACGTCGAGGCGATGCGCGAACTGACCACCTCGATCGCCGACGTCACCGAGGGCAACCGCGAGGACGTCGAACGGCTGCTGCGCGGGGTCGAGGACGTCACCCGCATCGTGGCCGACCGGCGCGAGGAACTGCAGATCGTGCTCGACCGCGCCAACACCCTGGTCGACGCCGCCGCCGACAAGGACCGCGAACTCGTGGCCATCATCGACGACTTCGGCAGCGTGCTCGACCGGCTCGTCCAACGCCGCGCCGACATCTCGCGGCTGCTCGCGACCACGGCCTCGCAGTCGCAGGCGACGGCGTCGCTGATCGGCGACAACCGCGAACAGCTCGACCGGGTGCTGGCCTCGTTCCACCAGGACCTCGAGCTCATCGACGCCCACCAGGTCGACCTCGCCCACTCGCTGGCCTACCTCGGCGTGTCGTTCTACGGCTTCTCGTCAATCGGGGTGTCCGGCGGCGACGCCCGGGTCGACAACCCCAGCTGGGGCAACGTGTTCGTCACCGGGCTCGGCAGCGTCGGCGTCGGCGCACTGCTCGAGTGCAACGGCGCCCTCGACGCCGCCCTGTCGAACCTGCTCGGCCCCGACCCGCGCTGCGAGGACATCGACAATCCCGGCAACAGCCCCGAGCCGGGCCCCCCGGCCGAGGACGACGACCGGCCGGCCGGCCCCCTGGACCCGCCGACGCTGCCCGACCTCGGCGAGCTGACCGACGACCTGACCAACCGCGACTCGCTCGAACGCTTCCTGGGCGGCCTGGGAGGTGGTGACGCATGAAGGTGACCCATCCCGCCCGCACCTCGATCGCGCTGTTGCTCGTGCTCGCCCTGTTCGCCGGCGGCTGCGGTGTGCTCGGCGGTGGTGGCCCCTACGAGGTCACGGCCCAGCTGACGCGCTCCTACAACCTGTTCCCCGGCTCGCCCGTCCGGGTCCTCGGCGTCGACGTCGGCCGCATCGCCGACATCCGCGTCGAGCCCGGCCAGCCGACGGTCGACGTCGTCATGCGCATCGACGGTGGCGTGCAGTTGCCCTCGGACGCCGGCGCGATCGTGGTGCCCGAGTCGCTGCTCGGAGAGCGCTACGTCCAGCTGCCGGCCTACACCGACGGCCCGACGATGGAGCCGGGCACGGTCATCCCGGTCGATCGCACCCAGGTTCCCTACGAGTTCGACGAGGTCCTCGAGGGTCTCGGCGAGTTCGTCGGCGGCCTCGACGGACCCGAGACGGGGCGGCTGGTCAACAACCTGTCCGAGGTGCTCGACGGCCAGGGCGAACAGCTCGGCCGCACCATCGACCAGGCCCACGAGGCCATCGGCGTGCTCAAGGACAACGACGACGAGCTGATCACGCTCGCGGGTCGCCTGTCCGACCTCAACGAGACGCTCGCGACCCGCGACCAGCAGTTGGCCCGGATCATCGGCGACTTCGACGCGCTGGCCAGCACCGTGGTCGACGACGCCGACAACCTCGACGGGGCGCTGCGCGGCCTGGTCGACCTCACCCGCGAACTCGACGGCCTGCTCGAGACCAACGGCGACGTGCTCGAACAGGACATCGCCACGCTCACGCGGGTCGGGCGGACCGCCCAACGCAACCTCGACAACGTGTCGTTGCTCGTGCTCGGCAGCGCCGAGCTGTTCCGCCACGCCGAACGCATCATCGACCGCGACCGCAACATGCTGCCGCTGCAGGACCAGCTGTTCGCCCTGGCACCCGCGCTGACCGAAGGCATCGTGTTCCGGCTGCAGGGCATCTGCCTCGCGGCGGGCCTGCCGGACGAGGCGTGCGCATTCGAACTGGTCGAGGACCTGCTCGGCGGGCTCGTGTGCGCCCCGCCCATGATCCCCTGCCCCGAGTCCGGCGAGGCGACGCCGATCGAGGAGGCGTTGGCGGCCTTCGTGGCCAGCGACACCCCGGCCGGCGACGCGGCGCTCGAGGAGCTGCTCGCCAACGCCGAGGCGGCCGGCCCCGACGACGGGCCCGCCGAGGACCCCGACGACGGCGGCGGGGAGGGCGACCGATGAGGCGCCTGCGACGGCTCCCCCTGCTCGCCCTGCTGGGCGCGCTCGCCCTGGTCGCGGTCGGCTGCAACCCGGGAGGTTCGGACACGATCGAGCTCACGGCCGCCTTCGACGACGTCGGCGACCTCGTGACCAACGCCCACGTACGTGCCGGCGACGTCCCGATCGGGCTCGTGACCGGCATCGAGCTGGCCGAGGACCAGCGCGCCATGGTCACCATGGAGGTCAAGCGCGACACGGGGCTGCCCGCCAGGACCGAGGCGGCGCTGGACCGCACCTCGCTGCTCGGCGAGCGCTACATCGACCTGCGGCCCCTCGAGGACGGGGGCGAACTGACCGACGGCACCCACCTGGCCGACACGCGCATCGTGACCGACTTCGAGGACGTGGTCAGCTCCGGTGACCGGGTGCTGTCCATGGTCGCCACCGACCAGCTCTACGCCGCGATCGAGACCGGCGCCGTCGCGTTCGGCGGCCGCGGCGGCCTGCTCGGCCAGTTCATCACCGACGTCGAGGGCTTCGTCGGCAGCTACGGCGAGAACAGCGACGACCTGGTCGAGCTCATCGACGCGCTCGACCGTTTCGCGACCACGATGGCGCCCGACGCCCAGCTCAACGCCGACGCCCTCGCGACACTGCGCGACGCCTCCCAGGTCCTCGAGGCCGAGGACGACCGCCTGCTCGACGCGCTGGTCGATCTGACCGAGCTGTCGGCCAACGGCGAACGGATCATGGCCGAGCACCGCACCGAGACCGAGGACGCGATCCGACGGCTGCGCATCCTGCTGGCCCAGATCACCGCCGTCGACGGTGCCCTCGAGGGCCTGCTGACCTGGCTGCCCCGCCACAACATCCACGTGCCCAACGGCATCGTCCTCGAGCAGGGCACCGGCCGGCACATGGCCCAGGTGTGGCTCGACTTCGTGGTCTGCGGCGTCAACGACACCCCGGGCGACCCGTCACGGGCCTGCGACCCGCCCAACCCCGGTCAGCCCGGCGAGTACCCGTCCGACCGGCCCCGCAGCGAGGCCTGCTACGACGACATGGACGTCTGCCGCGAAGAGACCGACGCGGAGAACCGCCGATGAATCGCCGGATCGCCGCCAACCTGGTCTGGATCATGGCCTTCGCCGCCCTCGTCACGGTCGGCGCATTCCTCACCTTCGTCACCGGGGTGCTGTTCGACGACAGCTATCCGATCCGGGTCCCGATGCCCGAGGCCGGCGGTGTGCTGCCCGACCAGGAGGTCACGGTGCTCGGCCGCGCGGTCGGTCAGGTCGAGGACGTCGAGGTGACCCAGGACGGGGTCATGCTCACGCTCATGATCGACGGCAGCCAGCAGGTGCCCGACCCGGCCATCGCCAAGGTGCTGCGACGCTCCCCCATCGGTGAGCAGGCCGTGGACCTGCAACCGACGACCGACGACTGGGCGGCCGCCGAACCGGGCGCCACCATCGTGCCGACCGAGGCGATCATCCCCGCCGAGGTGCCGTTCCTGCTCGAGGAGACCGTGGACCTGCTGGGCCACCTCGAGCCCGAGCAGGTCAGCACCATCGTGCACGAGATGTCCGTCGCGCTCGAAGGACGCAGCGAGCGGCTGCGGATGCTCAACCGTGACAGCTACGAACTGCAGACCACGCTTGTGGACGGTCTGCCCGAGTTCGAACGTCTCATCGACTCGTCCGAGACCGTGCTCACCGTCCTGCGCGAACAGCGCGACGCGCTGCGCTCGGTCTTCGACAGCGGGGCGGACCTGACCGAGTTGTTCGCGGCCCAGCGCCCGAACGTCGAAGCACTGCTCGACACGGCCACGCCGGCCCTGGAGCGGACGGGCGACTTCGTGGTCGCCAACCGGTCCAACCTCGAGTGCCTGATGCGTGACGTCACCGACCTGAACGAGATGCTGCTCGGTCCGACGACCTACGAGGGCGCGGGACCGCCCCCCTACGAGTCGAAGCTCGACGAACTCGAGCAGGCGCTGACGCTGCACCGGTTCTTCTTCCAGGACGGCTTCAGCATCATCGGCCAGTACGCCCCCGACACCGGGCTGGGCTGGATCCGGGTGCATCTGGTCGCCGACGAACTCCAGAAGGCGACCTACTACGACGAGTTCGCCCCGACCCCCGTGACCAAGCCGGGCGGTGCCTGCGTGTCCGAGGCGTTCGGCCTCGGCGTCAACGCGGTCCGCCAGGACGGCGTCCAGGCGCCGCACGACACCGCGCCCGAGATCGACTGGGCACCGCAGGCCGAGCGCGTCGACACCGGCGACGACGAGCAGACACGTCCCGAGGGCGCGGGCGACAACGAGCAGGACGAGCGGGCGGCCGGTGGCGGGTCCGACGACGGTGAGGCGCCGACCATCACGCCGCCGGGTGACGACGTGGCCGACGACGAGACGCCGGTCGCCCTCGAGCGTGCCGACCCGTCGACGACGGACGGCGACGATCGACTCGCGGCCACTGTCGCGGGCATCATCGGCCTGCTCGCCTTGCCCGCACTGGGGGGCATGGCGATCTGGTTGCGCAGAAGGGACAGCAGTGCGGACTGAGTCAGCCCTGGACGCCGACACGGGCGACGACCCGGTCGAGGCACCCGCCGACGCCGGTGCCCGGCCGCGACGCCGGCTCACGGCGGGCGCGGTGCTGCCGTGGGTGCTGGTGGTGCTGGCCGTCGCCGTGGCGGCCGTCGCGACCTGGCGATGGCAGGAACTGGCCGGCGAGGAACGCCAGCGGGCAGCCGTACGGGCCGCTGCCGCGGACTTCGCCATCGCCCTGACCAACTGGGATTCGGCGGACGGCATGACCGACACCCGCGACGAGTTGCGCGACAGCGGGACCGATGCGTTCGCCCAGGACGTCGAGGAGTTGTTCGGTGGCACCGAGGACATGGCGGCGATCAGCGACCTCGGTGCACGCAGCGAGGGCCACGTCGACGGTGTCTACGTCCAGTGGGTCGGCGCCGACCCCGACCTGACGGAGGAGGAGACCGCCGATCTGCCTCCTCGGGCCGAGGTGCTGGCGGTCGTCACGCAGCGCATCACGACCGACGCCGGACAGGAGACCACCGACCGGTACGCACGGATCCTGCTCGAGGACGCCGGGGAATGGCTCATCCACGAGGTCGAACTGCTCGTCGACGCATCGCAGTCGGCCACCGCGACACCCAGCGGGAGCCAGGGATGACCGCCGCCTACCGCCACGTCCTGGTCGGCACCGACGGCTCGAAGACCGCCGGGCGCGCCGTCACCGCCGCCAGCCGCGTCGCCGCGTCGCTCGGCGTGCCGCTGGTGATCGTGACGGCCTGGCAGCGCCACCTCGACGACCCGCCCCCGTTGTCCGAGGAGTCGCGCTACCCGGGTGGCAACGCCGCATCGCAGGAGTCGCACTGGGCCATCGACGTCACCTCGGACGCCGCGGCGGTGGCCCGCACGGCCGGCGTCGAGGACGTGCGTCAGCTCCAGCCGATCGGCAGCCCGGCCGACGCACTGCTCGAGGTCGCCGGCCGCTACCCCGAGGGGCTGCTCGTCGTCGGCACCGCCGGCCTCGGCGACGCCGGCGAGCGCCTGGTCGGCAACGTGCCGCACCAACTGACCCACCACAGCCCGCTCGACCTGCTGCTCGTCGGTGCCGGTCCCGCGTACGAGCCCGGCTGGGCCACTGTCGCGCTGGCCACGGACGGATCGCGCACCGCCGGTGTCGCCGTGGAACGGGGCGTGGCGCTGGCAGCCGCGCTCGGCGCGGATCCCGTCCTGCTCACCGTCGCCCGCGACGAGGACAAGGGCCGTGGCATCCTGGACCGGGCGGCAGCCACCGCCGGTCTCGAAAGCGCAGCCGCGCGTCGGGTGGCCGTCGGTGGTGACGTGGCACGCAGCCTGACCGCGGCGGCCCGCGACTTCGACCTGCTGGTGATCGGCAACAAGGGCATGTCGGGTCCCTCGCGGCTGCTCGGGTCGGTCTCCAACCGCATCACCCACGAGGTCCCCACCGACCTGCTGCTCGTCAACACCACCCGCTGAGACGACAGGACCGAGTCATGACCGACGTCGTCAACTACGTCGAGAACTTCGAACCCGTCGGTGCGGGTATCGGGTTCGGTGGCGGCGCCCTGCATGCGCCGCCGGCCGACTACGACAAGCACGCCGACCCGGTGTTCCCGGGCAACACCGTCATCGACGACCCCGTCATCAGCGTGCGCGGCCTGACCAAGTCGTTCGGCAACAAGACGGTCCTCGAGGACATCTCGATCGACTTCCCGCGCGGGAAGATCACCACCGTGATCGGCCCCTCGGGGACGGGCAAGTCGGTGTTCCTGCGCAACCTGATCGGTCTGCTCACCCCCGATCGCGGCGAGATCTGGGTCGGCGAGGACAACATCCCCACCCTGCGCCGCCGCGAACTGCTCGAGGTGCGCAAGAAGTTTGGGGTGCTGTTCCAGGACGGCGCGTTGTTCGGGTCGATGACCATCTACGACAACGTCGCCTTCCCGCTGCGCGAGCACACCAGCAAGTCGGAGAAGGAGATCAAGCAGATCGTCTTCGAGAAGCTCGAACTGGTCGGCCTCGAAGGCTCGGCGGACCTGATGCCCGACGAGATCTCGGGCGGCATGCGCAAGCGGGCGGGCCTCGCCCGGGCGCTGGTGATGGAGCCAGAGATCCTGCTGTTCGACGAACCCGACTCGGGCCTCGACCCGGTGCGCACCGCGTACCTGAACGACCTCGCCCGCGACATCGTGCGTGAGCTCGGCTCGACGATCGTCATCGTCACCCACCACATCCCATCGGCCCAGCAGGTGGCCGACTACGTCGGCATGCTGTTCCGCCGCAACCTCGTCGCCTTCGGCAAGGTCGACGACATGTTCAACTCCTGGTACGCGCCCTGCCAGCAGTTCCTGCACGGCATCACCGAAGGGCCCATCGGCATGTCCGAGGAACGTGACCGCCCCGAGCTGCTGTAGCCCCTGCGGGCGGACGGCTCAACCTGCCGGTCGTCCACCGGCCCATCGCTACCATCGGCGGCCCGCCGTACCGCGGCACTCCCCGATCGAAAGCGGCATCGTGGCCGAAGAAGAAGGTAACGACCTCGAGGCGCTGATCGGCGCCCCGCGTCGCGTCTACGACAAGCTGTTCGAACAGCGGAAGCTGTTCCTCAAGGGCCCGCTCGAGGACAAGAACGGCGACCAGCTCGTCGCCCAGCTGCTCGCCCTGGACTCGGACAGCCACGAGGACATCACCCTCTACATCAACTCGCCGGGCGGCATCATCACCGGCATGTTCGCGCTGTACGACTCGATCAACCTGCTGCAGAGCAAGGTGAACACCCGCTGCGTCGGTCTGGCCGCCTCGGCGGCGGCGTTCCTGCTGTGCACGGGCACCGGCACCCGCTCGGCGACCGAGAACTCGCGCATCATGATCCACCAGCCGCTCGGTGGCGCCCGCGGTACCGCCAAGGACATCGAGATCCAGGCCAAGAACATCGTCTGGATGCGCGAGCGGATCAACGAGATCATGGCCGGCCGCACCGGCAAGCCGGTCGAGCAGATCCGCGTTGACACCGATCGCGACTTCTGGATGACCGGCGCCGAGGCGGTCGAGTACGGCCTCATCGACGAGGTCCTGCAGCCGTCGTCGGGTAGCTGACCAGCCGTTCCCTGCGCGCCCCGCCGTCGGCGGGGCGCGCGGTGTTCGCGGCCCGTCCGATCGTTCCCCGGTACCCGACGGACTGGCTAGCGTTGCCTGCCGCGCTGCCTGGGAGGTGTCCATGGACCGCCGGATTCTGGCCATCGTCATGGCCTCGGCCGCCGCGGCACTGTTCGTCCTCGTCGCCGTCTACACGTGGGCCACCGCCGCCGCGCTCGGCCTCGGCCCGCTCAACTGGCGTTTCTCCCTGTCGTTGCTGCCACTGGTCGCCGTGCCGCTGATCGGCGCGGGCCTGGTGCGCCGCGGCCGGCCCCTCCACGCTGCTGCGGTGCTGGGCACCGCCGCGGTTCTGTGGCTGCCCGTGCCGGCCTCGTCGGTCCGCCTGCTCGCCGGCGGAACGTCGGGCGTGTGGACGGCCAGCGCGCTGCTCGAGGTCGCGGCCTACGGGGCACTCGTGGTGGCCGCGGTCCTGGCGAGCCAACTCCGCGGCACCTGGCCCTCCCGGGTCCCCGCGTCGGCCCTCGGTGGACTCCTGGCGGGTGCGGTGGTCGCCGGATCGGTCTGGCCGCCGGTGGTCTTCGCCGAGGCGGGGACGACGCAGTGGCTGCGCCCCCTCGCCGTCACCGCCTCCGAACCCGGTGACGCCGTGATGTTCGTGCTGATGGCACTGGTCACGGCGCTCGTGCTGTACGCCGGGGTGTCGACCGGGGGCCGCACCGGCCCGGTGATCCTGACCACAGCCGCAGCCGTGTTGTTCATCGACCACCTCGGCAACCTGCTCGCCGTGTCCGGTAACCCCGACGCGACGCTCGCGCCCGCCGGTTGGGCCGGCCTGGCCGGCACGCTCGGCCTGCTGCTGGTCGCCACGACCCGGCTGCGAGACGAGGTGCGCCCGCCGCCCGGCGCCGTGCAGGTCACCAACTCCGACGCCGCCTGAGGCGTCCCGAGGTCGAAGCTCCGTGCCACGTCTGGTGTCCCCGGTCCTGCCGGCCGGTTCCATGAACCGGCGCTCCCAGCCGACCCTCGGCGCGGCGGGCCTGCTCCTGCGACCCTGGAGGCTGGGCGACGCTGCCGCGCTGGCGGGCGGAGACCGACGCCGACTTCGCGGTCGAACAGGACGGCCACCTCGTCGGGCGCGTCGCCCTGCGGATGATCGTGCTGGCCATCGGCCAGTGCGAGTTGTCCTACTGGACCGTCCCGTCGGCGCGCGGCACCGGCGTCGCGACCCGGGCGGCGCGCGGGCTGTCCGCGTGGGCGTTCCGCGACCTCGGACTGTGCCGCATCGAGATACGCCACTCGACCCGCAACCCCGGCTCGTGCCGGATCGCCGAGGCCAGCGGCTACGCCCACGAGGCGACGCTGGCCCGCCAGCACGTGCACGCGGACGGCTGGCACGACGTCCACGTGCACACCCGCTTCGCCGACACGCCGCCGACCGACCGCTGAGATCTGCCGTCGGCTCGCCCGCCAGTATCGTGTGCGCCCCAACGCTGCTTCCCCGCCCTGCTCCCCGAAAGCATCTGCCGTGATCGACACCACCTCGCTGTTCCTGCACGTCCTCGCCGCCATCGGCATGGTCGGCGGCGGGATCGTCCAGGTCCTCGCCGGCGCCCGCCTACGGGCCGCGACGACCGGGCGCGACATCGCGACCTGGGCCGGCTTCACCCGCAGCGCCGGTCTGATCATCGCCGTGGCGGCTGTCCTGTCGCTGCTGACCGGTGGTCACCTCGCCGGCGCCGTCTGGGGCGGCGACGCGGGCGGGTTCGCCAACCCGTTCATCACGCTCGGTGTCGTCGGCCTGCTCGTGCTCGCACCGATCGGTCCGATGGTCGGCGGAGCCCGCCTGCGGCGACTCGCGGCCGGCGCCGGGGCGGCCGGCGACGGGGCGGCGTCGTCCGACCTGCGGGCACAGGCGAACGCCCCGGCGTTGTGGGGACCCGTGCACTCCCTGGTCGGCGTCGGGATCGGTCTCGTCGGCCTGATGGTCTACAAGCCCGGCTGGGCGGTCGGGACGCTGCTGCTCCTGCTCACGTTCGCGGCGGGCTGGCTCGCCGGCGTCGTCGCGGCCCGGGGGACGCAACCGGCAGCGTTGGCGCAGGACGCCGCGTAGGGTCGGACCCTCGCCAGGAAGACCATCGACGAGGGAGTTCCCGTGCCGCCTGACCGAGCCATCGCTCCGGCGGGCACCGGCGATGGTCGCGGCGGCGAACGGTTCATCCCGTTCTGCCGTACCGACCTCGTCGACGAAATCGAGGCGGACGGGCGCCTGACGGGTGGCGACGGTGACCGCTTCCGCGCCTTCGTCGAACTGCTCAACGCGATCTTCCACCATGACTTCCATCAGCGCCTCGAAGCCCTGAAGCTGGCCTACGCGCCGTTCAACCCGGACCCGGACACCCGCGCGATCCGGACTTTCGGCGACGACGAACGCGAGCGCGCGCGACGCCAGTTGTTCGACGGACTGCGGGAACTGCTCGAACGCGGCAACTTCGTGCCGGTCTCGCCGCACGATCTCCATGTCGCCTTCTCCGAGGAGTCGCTGCTCGAACTACGCCTGGAGGTCGATCACACCGCCTTCGAGGAGGTGCTCTTCTTCCGCCGCGGCGAGACCCTGCGTGAGGAGGAACTGACCAGTTGGTTCGGCCTGCGGCACCGCACCATCACCTTCACCAACTACGAGAAGGTGCTCGCGCTGGTCACCTTCCGCGCGGCCGACGACGCCGAGGACGCCGCTGGCGAGCTGCCGTTCGAGCCGGGGTCGACCATCCTGAAGTTGTTCCAGGACGTCCCGCGCGCCGATCTCGAGATGCTCTACCCGAACGCCGAACCACGGATGCGGCCCATCGACAAGGTGCTCATCGGCGTCCCGGCCCTGGTCAGCGCCATCATCGTGCTCGTCACGAAGGCGCTGACGACCATCGGCCTCCTGCTGCTGATGGTCGGCTTCTGGCTCGGTCTCGCCGACGATCCGGTCGAACTCGACCAGGCGACGCTCGTCACTCTCGGGGCCGGACTCGGTTCGCTGGGCGGCTACCTCGTCCGGCAGGTCACCAAGTTCAAGAACCGCAAGGTGGCGTTCCTCAAGGCGCTCGCGGACAACCTCTACTTCCGCAACCTCGACAACGATGCCGGCGTCTTCCACCACCTCGTCGACGACGCCGAGGAGGAAGAGGTCAAGGAGGCCCTGCTGGCGTGGTACTTCCTGCGGGTGGACGGCCCGATGACCCCGCAACAACTCGACCGGACGACCGAGGCCTGGTTCGCGCAGCACCTCGATGCCGTGGTCGACTTCGACGTCGACGACGGCCTGGCCAAGCTGCGCGAGCTCGATCTCGTGCTCGACACCGCGGACGGCCGGCTCGAGGCGGTGGCGCTCGACGAGGCGTTGGTGCGGCTCGACGCGAGGTGGGACGACTACTTCGTGTATCGCCGCACCGGCTGAGAGGCAGTGACGACGGTGCAGCGGATCTCCTCCGATGACACGCCGGCCTACGGCAGCATGGCGCTGCGCTGGCAGGCCGACGACGCCTGGGTCGTGTCCGAGCCGGCGGCGCTGCGAAACCTCCTCGACGACCTCCCGCCCGCAGAGCGCCTCGCCGTCGAGGTCGCCGGTGAGCTGACCAACACGGTGGTCACCGACCACGTGCCCGGCCGGCTGGTGCTGTTCCGGGACGGCACGCACACCGACGTCACCACCGCTCCTGACGGACGGGTCCTGCTCGAGGTCGACGCCAGCCGCGCGCTGGACGACGTCGTCGCCGACGCGGTGGCACAGGGTCTGACCGGCATCGAGATGATGTCCGGGGTCCCCGGCACCATCGGCGGCGCGGTCGTGCAGAACGCCGGCGCCTACGGCCAGGCGATCTCGGACGTGTTCGTGCGTGCGACGGCGTACCGCCGCTCCGACGCCGCAATCGTGACCCTGCAGCCCGCGGACCTGCGGTTCGGCTACCGGACGAGCCGGCTGAAGGCCGCCCCGGGCTTCAGCCCCGACCTGCTGGTGCTGCGGGTCGTCGTCGGCCTGCGGCGGACGGCCCCCGCACCGATCACCTACGACGATCTCGCCCGCCACCACACCTCCCTCGGTCGCGCCGACGACGACCTCGCGGCCCGGCGCGCCTCGGTCCTCGAGGTCCGGGCCACCAAGGGCATGGTGGTCGGTGGCGATCACTGGCGGCCGTCGGTCGGCAGCTTCTTCGTCGGGGCCGCGGTCTCGCGCGAGGTGGCGATCGACATCGCGACCCGGGTACGCGGCGAGGCGTTCGCGCGCCGGTTCCTCGACTGGTACCGCCCCGACGGCACCACGCCGCGCCTGCCGGCGGCGCTGGTGCTGCGCGCGGCGGGGTTCGTCAACGGCGACCACTGGGGCAAGGTCGGGCTGAGCGAGCGTCACGTTCTCGCCCTGTGCAACCGCGGCGGCGCGACCGGCACCGACGTCCTGGCCGTCAGCGGCCTCGTACGCCGCCAGGTCGCCGAGCGGCTGGGCATCGACCTCGAGCCCGAGCCGAAGACGCTCGGCGAGATGCCCGACCTCGACCTCGACGCCTATGCGGCGGCCCACCCCTACACACCCGGCGCCGGTGAGCCGGACTGGGCCCGTGCCACAAGCGGCGGCTAGCTGTCCTACGCCGTGAGGTTGTTGACACGGGTGCTTGCAAAGGGTGAGGGCCTCCTACTGACGTGATGGGTGCTTGAAATCCACACGCAGAGAGGAGGCCCTCGTGGCCCAGCAC
>DATHUR010000154.1:0-13007 GCA_035462025.1 Egicoccus sp.
ACGCCGCCACCTCGCGCAGGGCATGCCGGGGATAGCGGCCGTCGGGATCGTCGGGCAGTACGTCGAATCCGCACCGTGCGAGCAGGTCCCCGCCGTAGGTGTCGCGGCCGAGCGCCCACCAGATCTCGTCGCCCGCGGCACCGTCCGCGGGCGGTCCGTCGCGCCAGACCGGGCAGACCGCCCGCAGCCGGCGCTCCGGAACCCTTACCTGGTCGAGGGCACGCCGGATCGCCTGGGCCGTGCCCTCACCGGCCCGGCCGACGCCCAGCGCGTCACCCAGCCGTGCCAGCGCCTCGGCCGCACCACCGACGCTGCGCACCCGCGTCACGTAGACCGCCACGCCCGCCTCGCGGAGACGGCGCACGTCGAGTTCGCGGTTCTCCTCGTCGTTGGCGATCACGAGATCCGGCGCGAGGTCCACGATCGCCGCGGTGTCGGGGTTCTTGGTGCCGCGCAGACGCCGCGCCGCCGCGAACGCGTCGGGGGGCGCGACGCACCAGTCGGTCACGCCGACCAGCGCGTCGGCGAGGTGCCACCACCACAGCACCTCCGACAGGCTCGGCACGAGACTGACCAGCCTTCGCGGCCCGTCGGCTACCTCGACGGTCGCACCGAGGTCGTCGGTGACGATGCGGGTGGCCGCCTGCGTCACCGGTCGCCACGGGACGACAGGTGGGTGCCCTCGGCCTCCCGGGCCAACACGTAGAGGTAGTCCGAGCAGCGGTTGAGGTAGCGCAACGGCGCCTGGTCGGGCAACGCCTCCGCTCGGACCATCGCCACGACGTGGCGTTCGGCACGACGGCAGACCGAGCGCGCGAGGTCGAGCGCGGCCGCCGCGCGGTTGCCACCCGGCACCACGAACTCCTGTGGCAGCGGGTGCCGCTCGACGCTGGCGTCGATGCGCGCGTCCAGCGCGTCGACCATAGCGTCGTCGACGCGACTCACGCCGACCTGCAGACGGTCCCAGTGCTCCTCGAGCGTGGCGAGCTGGGCGCCGACGACGAACAGTTCGCGTTGCACCTCGAGGACGAGGTCGTGCAGGTCGCCGTCGAGCTCGGCCCTCGCCAGACCCAGAGCGCTGCAGGTCTCGTCGACCGTGCCGTACGCGGTCGTCCGCAGGTCGTCCTTGTCGACCCGCCCGCCATAGAGCAGTCCGGTCGTTCCGTCGTCGCCGCGCTTGGTGTAGACCTTCACGGTTCGCGTGTCCGCTCGTCGTCGATCGCCGAGCGTAGTCCCGGCTCGGCACCGGCCGACCCGGGCGGATCGGACGCGCGATCCGTTGTCGACCGGGACGGGCGCCGGGTAGGTTCCGCTCCCCACTCGCGCTGGAGCCACTGGTGACCACCGAACGCTCGCCCCGCCGGGACTTCCGCGTCCTGACCCGGCGCCGGGGCGGCTACGACGGCGCCGAGATGTACGACGTCCAACTCCAGGTCGCCGGGTCGGGCGCACTGGTGTGGGCGCAGACGTTCTCCGACAGCCGGCAGGCGGACGAGTTCCAGCAGCAACTCGAAGAGGACCTCGACGCACTCGACGACGCCTCCTTCCGGCGCAAGTACGGCGTGCCGTCCAGTACGTGAGTGCGAGCAGGGTGGCCGGGAGCGGCGACCTGCGCAGCGTCGAGATGGTCGACGTCCCACGCCACGACGACGGAACCGTCGACCTCGACGCGGTGTTCGACGCCTGCTCGCCGGCCGACCTGCTCGAGTCCGCCGACGGCGGTGGCTGGTCCTACGTCGTCCCCCACGGCCGGGGCCGACTGGTCGACGACGGGACCACGACCCGCTGGATCGGTCCCGACGGTCACGCGAGCGACGAGGGCCCCGACCCGTTCACGGCGATCGAACGGTGGTCCGAACGTCTGGGTATCGGGCCGGACCTCGACCCGCCCGAGGGGGACGGGCCCGTGTTCACCGGCGGCTTCGTCGGCGCCCTCGCCTACGACCTCGGCCACCGCATCGAGCACCTACCGCGCCGGCTCACCGACGACCGCGGCATGCCGCACCTGCGGCTCGACGTCGCCGAGGTCGTGGTGGCGATCGCGCCGGCGCGTGACCGGGTCGTCGTACTCGGTCGCGACCTGCTCGGCGGCGGGAACGTGGCCGCCCGCCTCACCGAGATCCGCAGGCGGATCGGGCGTGCCGGCCCCAGCACGCCCGCGCCGCTGCCGCCCGACCGGCCCCCGACGCTGGTCAGCAGCCTCGACAGGGACGCGCACCACGCCGGCGTCCGGGCGGTGCTCGAACACATCGCGGCCGGCGACGTGTTCCAGGTCAACCTCACCCAGCGGTTGTCGACCCGCTGGGAGCACGACGCCGTCGCGCTGTACCGGGCCCTGCGGCACGAGTCCCCGGCGGCATTCGGCGCCCTGCTGCCCGCGATCGGGGTCGCGTCCGTCTCCCCCGAGACGTTCCTGGCCGTGTCGGGGCGCCGCGTCACGACCCGACCGATCAAGGGCACGCGGCCCCGGCACACCGATCCCGACCTCGACGCCGCGCTGGCGGACGACCTGTCCACCTCGGCCAAGGACCGCGCCGAGAACGTCATGGTGGTCGACCTCGAACGCAACGACCTCGGCCGCGTGTGCCGGACCGGCAGCGTGCAGGTGCCCGAGCTGGCCGCGGTCGAGGCGCACCCGACCGTGTGGCACCTGGTCTCGACCGTCACCGGCGAGTTGCGCCCCGAGGTCGGCTACGGCGAACTGCTGCGCGCCACCTTCCCGTGCGGTTCGATCACCGGTGCCCCCAAGATCGCCGCCATGCAGATCATCGAACGGCTCGAGTCCGCCCGGCGCGGCTGGTACTGCGGTGCCGTCGGGTTCCTCTCGCCCGGCGCGGCGTCGCTCTCGGTCGCGATCCGCACGGCCACGCTGCACCCCGACGGCACCGTCGACTACGGCGCGGGTGGCGGCATCGTCGCCGACTCCGACCCTGGCGACGAGCGGCGGGAGAGCTTCGACAAGGCGGCCGCGTTCCTGCGCGCCGTCGGCATCCCCCAGGAGCGAGTCGGATGAGCCAGGGCGCGGGATCGTTGCTGGTGTGGATCGACGGGGCCCTCGTGCCGGCCGGGCAGGCCACGGTGTCGGTGTTCGACCGCGGGTTCCGCAACGGTGAGGGCGTCTTCGAGACCTTCCGGTCCTATGGCGAATTCGTCTTCCGGCTCGACGAACACCTCGAACGTGCCCTCGCCGGCGCGGCCGAACTCGGCTTCGACGCCGGCCCGCCGGAGCGACTGCGCGGGGCCGTCACGCGGACGGCGCAGGCGAACCTCGCCGCCCTCGGCGGTCACGACAGCGCGCTGCGCCTGACGGTGTCCGCCGGTCCGATCGACCCCGACAGTCCGTTCCCGGGTCGTGCCGTCGGTACGCCGACGGTCGTGGTCACCTCGCACGCACTCGCGCTCGATCCCGACCGCTTCGCCCGCGGGTCCCGGGCCGTCACGGTCCCGCTCGCCCGCGAGTTGCCCCACGTGAAAGCCGTGTCCTACCTCGTTGCCGTGACCGCCCGCCGCCGGGCACGCGAGGAAGGCGCCGACGAGGCGCTGCTCACCACGAGCTCGGGCGAGGTGCTCGAGGGAGCCGGGTCGAACCTGTTCGCGGTCGTCGACGGGGCGCTCGTCACGCCGCCGCTCGATGCGGGACTGCTGGCCGGTGTGACCCGGTCGGTCGTGCTCGAGGTTGCCGAGCGGATCGGTGTGCCGTCCGCGACCACGCCGTTGTCGGTCGAGCAGGTGCTGGGCGCGGACGAGGCGTTCCTGACCGCCACGACGCGAGAGGTGACGCCACTGCTCGCCGTTGACGGCCGCACGATCGGCAGCGGTGTGCCGGGCCCGGTGACGGCCCGCATCGCCGCGGGGTACCGCGCGATGGTCGACGAGGAGCGTGCGGCGGCCGCGACGCGCTGACGCGGCGCCGGACGTTCGCACCGCAGGGCGCGCGCTCGCGCGCAGTGGTCACGCGTCCACGCAGCGCGGACGTCCCGGCGGCGCGAATGGTTCCCGTCCCGGCCCCGGCCATCCAGCGACCCTCAGCGAACCGGGACCTTGGTCCCGGTCGTCATCGTGTGCGCCGTCCCTGCCCGTCACGGGCATCTCTCCCCAAAGGAACGGTTCATGGAACGCAAGAAGCTGGTTCGGATGGCCGGGCTGCCGGCTGCTGCCGCTCTCGCCGCATCCGCAGGCGTGGCCGCCGCCAACGAGCCGACCGACACCGACGTCGCCGCCACCGAGGTCCATGCCGAGGCCGACCTCGAAGGCGAGGCGGACCCGTCGGCCGAGGAAGGCGACGCCGACGAGGTCGCCGCGGCCGTGGCCGACTACCTCGCCTCCGAGGAAGGCCGGCAGCTGCTGCTCGACACGATCGGCGCGGACGAACTCGCTGCGCAGTTCACCGCGTTGCAGGACCAACTCGCCGCGCACGAGGAGCGGCTGAACAGCGCCGAGGAGGACACGGCCACCATCGCCGCGCTCCAGGCCGAGGTCGCCGCACTGCAGGAGCAGGTGCACGCCCTGCGGGCCGAACTCGGGACCGAGGAACCCGAGGCCGAGGAACCGGAGGCCGACGAGAAGACCGGACACGAGAGGAGCGCCGCCCACAAGGGCGACAAGGACGGCCACGTGAAGAGCGCCGCGCACGACCGTGGCGGCGACCGCGACGACGGCTACGAGCGCAAGCGTGGCGACCGCGACGGCAAGCGTGGCGGCCACCGCGGCTGATCACAGCCGGCACGCCCGAGCGGGCGTGTCACGCAGGCGCGCGGGCGGGCCGGTGACGGCCCGCCCGCAGCGCGTCGGCTCAGCGCGGCTCGAGGCGCGACAGTCGCAGGCCGGCGTGGGCCTTGTGACGCTTGTTCACCGAGATGATCAATGCGGTCAGGGCTTCGAGCGGTGCCGACATGCGCAGCGACCCGGCCGCGTATGCCCGCACACCGTCGATGCGGTTGGCGAGGTCGACGACCGTGGCGACGGCCTCGTCGTCGTCGCCGACCACGGGCACGTCGTCGTCGAGCGGGCGGTCGAGCCGGCCGAGTTCGCGGCTCGACACGCTGTGGAACGCGGCCGTCATCCGGGCACCGGGCAGCTTGGCGGCGATCGCCTCGGCCACGCTGCCTTCGGCCACGACCTCGTTGTAGGGCCCCTTGGCGTCGAACGCGAGCGGGTTGACCGCGCTGACCACGATCCGGTCCGTCACCGCGTCGACGAGCGGTTCGAGGACCGCGTCCAGACCGTCGTAGGGCACCGCGAGCACGACGACCGGGGCCCCCGCCGCCTCGACGTTGCCGCGTCCGGTCACCGTGCCCGCCACGTCCCCGAGCTCGGTGCGCAGTTCGGCCGCGGCGGCCTCGGCCCGGGCCGCGTCGCGTGAGCCGAGGACGACGTCGACCCCGGCGGTGAGCCAGCGGCTCGCCAGCCCGCGTCCCAGTGCACCGGTCCCACCGATGATCCCGATCTCCACGCGCCGCTCCTGGTCGGTGTCGCGCAGGCTGCCATACGACGGTCCGGGTGGCTGCATCGATAGACTGTCGGGCCGGCCGCCAACGACGGCCGACCCGTCTGTCTGCCGACCGGAGGGCACGTGGCACGCGAGCCCGATGCCGACCTGCGGTGGCACCGCACCACGCTCGAAGGGCGCGTCGCCGTGTACGGCGAGGCGGGCGACGGACCGCCGTTGGTGTTCCTGCACGGCTGGGGTCTGTCGGCCCGCTCCTACGCCCGGGCGCTGCCGGGCATCGCGTCGGGCGGCTGGCGCGTCCTCGCCCCCGCCCTGCCGGGGTTCGGGCGCAGCGAGGCGCTCGAGGGCGCGTACACCTTCGAGAAACTGGCCAACTGGGTCGACGACCTGCTCGACCATGCCGGCGTCGAGGAACCGGCCGCGTTCGTGGGCCACTCGTTCGGCGGCGGGGTCGCCGTGGCCACGGCCTGGTACCACCACGACCGGGTCCGCTCGCTGACCCTGGTCAACTCGATCGGCGGGTCGGTCTGGAAGTCCGGCGGCGCCCGCGATCGTCTGCTCGCCGACCGGCCGCTGTGGGACTGGGGGCTGCGGTTGCCGGGCGAGTTCCGCGGGCGCGACTACCGCCGCGTCCTGCCGGTCGTGCTGCGCGACCTCGTTGGCAACGCGATCACCAATCCCAGTGCCGTCTGGCGGGCGGGCGAACTGGCCCGCAACGCCGACCTGCGCGAGGAACTGACCGAACTGGCCGCGCGCGGCCTGCCGGTGAGCATCCTGTGGGGCTCGGCGGACAAGGTCGTGCCCGAGGCGACCTTCCTGGCGATGTGCGAGGCGGCCGGAGCCCCCGGCGACATCGTCAGCGACGCCGGCCACTCGTGGCTGCTGGCCGATCCCGAAGGGTTCGGCGAACTGCTCACCAACTCGCTCACGGTGCGTCGCACCCTCTCGGAGCGCACGAAGACATGACCCTGCCTCCCCCACCGCCGAACATCGTCGACGACCGCGTCCGCGCCGACGTGGTGATCGTCGGCGCCGGCGTGGCCGGCCTGTACGCGGCGGCTCGGCTGCCCGACCACCTCGAGGTGGTGGTGGTCGACAAGGGTGTTCCCGGGGGCGACTCGGGCTCGTCGCCCTGGGCGCAGGGCGGCCTCGCAGCCGCGATCGGGCCCGACGACAGCCCGCAGTCGCATGCCGAGGACACCATGCTCGCCGGTGACGGGCTGTGCGACCCGGTTGCGGTCGGGGTCCTGACCCGCGAGGCGCCGGGTCACGTCCGCCAACTGCTGCGGATGGGGGCCGAGTTCGATCGGCTCCCGGGCCGGCTCGACAGCCTGGACACCGCCGACCTCGACCTCGCCCGCGAAGGTGGACAGCGGGTGCCCCGTTCGGTCCACCGCGCCGACGCCAGCGGTGCGGAACTGGTCCGCCTGCTGCGGGCGGCGGCGACCCCGAAGGTGTCGCGTCTGCCCGGCATCGTCGTGTCGCTCGCCCGCGACGCCGCCCACCGTGTCACCGGACTGTGGATGCTCGTCGACGGCCGACTCGTGGCGGTCGAGGCACGCGCCGTGCTGCTGGCGACCGGCGGCTGCGGCGGGCTCTTCGCCGCCACGACCAACCCCGCCCACGCCACCGGCGACGGCGTCTCGCTCGCACTGGCCACGGGCGCCGCGGTGCGCGACCTCGAGTTCGTCCAGTTCCACCCCACCGGCCTCGCCGTGGACGGGACCTGGCGGTTCCTGCTGACCGAGGCGCTGCGTGGTGCGGGCGCGACCCTGCACGACGCCGACGGCACGCGGTTCCTGCTCGACCGGCATCCCGACGCCGAACTCGCGCCACGGCACGTGGTCGCCAAGGCGATCCTCGACCAGCCCGGCGGCATGGCCTGGCTCGACGCCACCCACCTGAGCGAGCACCGGTTCGCGCAGGAGTTCCCCACCGTCCTGGCCGGCGCACGTCGCTACGGCTTCGACCTGGCCGACGAACGCGTCCCGGTCACCCCAGCCGCCCACTACCAGGTCGGCGGCGTGCGCACCGACCTGGACGGGCGCACGTCGGTGCACGGGCTCTACGCCGCCGGCGAGGTCGCCTCGACCGGAGTGCACGGCGCCAACCGCATGGCCGGCAACTCGCTGACCGAGGCACTGGTCTTCGGCGCCCGTGCGGCCCAGGCGATCGCCGCCGAACTGCCCGACCGGCACGGCGACCTCGGCGCGGCTCCCGACCTCGCCGCACCGCCGGTTGGCGGCACCGACGACGTTCGGACCCGCCTGCGCGAGTCGATGCTGCTCGGCGCGGGCCCGGTGCGCACCGCGACCGGGCTGGCCACGGTCGCGGCCGATCTCGACGGGATGGCCGCCGAACTCGCCGCCCCCGCCGCCGACGCCGACGCGATCGAGATGTGGCACGCCGTTCGGGTCTCGCGCCTGCTGGTGAAGGCGGCCCGCCTGCGCACCGAGTCACGTGGCGGCCACTGGCGCGACGACCACCCCGCCGCCGACCCCGCCTGGGCCGACGTCCACCTCGAACACGTCGGCGCCGTGCTTCAGCCGCGACGCCCCCACGCGTAGTAGGCGATCTGGCCGACCGGCCGGGCGAACGAGGCCAGCACCCATGCACGCTTGGACCCGCGCAGCTGGTCGGCGGATCGACGTGACAGGTCCCACAGCATGGCGAGCTGCCACGCCGTCGTGATCGCCCCGACGACCATGATCGCGCGTTGCTGAGCGGTGGACAGGTCGTTCCAGCGGCGAGGACTACGTGAGGTCTCCATCGCCCGAGTCTGCCCGATCGAGGCGGTCGCTGCCAGGGTCCCCGCCCGCTGCGGCACTCCCATGGCCGAAGCGCGTGCGCGATCACGACGCTGGCATTCCGGCGAACTCACGCTCCGCCGGGCCGTGCCCCTTCATGGACGACGGCAGCCCGCAGGTCCAGCACGGCGTCCACCAGTTCGCCGTCGCCGTCGGTCTCCGCCGCCTGCATCGCCTCATCACGATCCATCATCCGCACGGCACGCCGCCAGAACACGTCGACTGGCACCTCGACGACCGCGGTTGCAGAAGCCGTGGTGGTGGGAGCCGTGGTGAACTCCCACCCCGACGACGTGGACTCGAAGGTCCAGCTCCGGGCAAACGGGCCGGTCACCCGCACGACGACGAGCTGTTTCGATGCCCCAGGCTGCGGAAGCGCGGTCGGCAACCCACGGGCGAACGTCTCCACCACCGGTGCAGCGAACCGTTCGTCGTTCAGCCCGGGACGACCGACCGCCTCGCGTAGTTGCTGCTGATGCACCCAGCGCTCGGTGTACTCGCGCGCCACGTCCAGCCAGTTCGGGTGCGGGCCGGGTCCTGCCCACGCCACCGAGCTCTCCAGCGCGCCGGGATCGAGTCCGAGCAGATGCTCTTCGGTGGGACTCGCCAACCACTGCAGCAGCTCCCGCGTCAGCCGGGGCGAGAGTGTCGGCGTCATGGTCTCGACCCAGCCCTCGTTGAGTCGATCCAATCCGACGACGAGTTCGTTCAGGTTCGATGCGTCGATCCACGCGCCGTCGTGGCCGTCGCGATCGGCCGAGAGTCGACGGAGATCGTCGTGGACGACGTGGATCGCGAGTTGGTGGACCGACCACGCGGGGCACGGCGTCGGCGCATGCCAGGCCTCGGCGTCGAGTTCGGTGAGGAGGTCGACAAGCGCCTCCCGCTCTTCGCGGAGCACCGGTGCCACCGACACCGGGGAGCCGAGGTGGTCACCATCCGCCATGTCCATCGCTGATACCCACGGTCGTGTGACGTCCATCCGGCTCGGATCGGGGCAGACTGCGGATCCGGGCGAACGACGATACCGCTGTCGCCAGGCTGAGCCGGGTGTCGATTGGCGACCCGCACCGCGCCTGTTCGCCCGACGTCAGCGGGCGAGGGCCATGCGTTCGACGGCCTCGGTGAGGATGGCGGTCGACGTGGCGAAGTTGAGTCGCATGTGGCCGGCGCCACCCGTGCCGAACTCCGCACCGTCGACCAGCGCCACGTTCGCGTGGTCGAGGAAGTGCCGAGCGGGCGATCCGGCCAGGCCCAGGTCGCGGCCGTCGAGCCAGGCGAGGTAGGTGGCGTCACCTGGCCGCCACCGCACGTCGGGCAGGTGCCGGGCCAGCAGGTCGGTGAGCAGCCGGCGCCGCTCGGCGAGCGCGACCAGGAGCGCGTCGAGCCAGTCCCGGCCATCGCGGAGGGCGGCGGTCTGCGCGATGACGCCGAGGTGGGTGGCACCGTGCGTCACGATCTCGGGGATCCGGGCGAGGTCGTCCACGGCCGCTTCACCGGCGACCGCGACGGCGGCCTTGAGCCCGGGCAGGTTCCAGCCCTTGGACGCGGACAACACCGCGACGGCGTCGTCGGTCCCCGCGACGTCGAGGTAGGGCACGAACCCCCCTGTCAGGACCAGCGGCGCGTGGATCTCGTCGCTGACGACCCGGATGCCGTGGTCGGCGGCCAACGTCGCCACGACCTCGAGTTCGTCGCGCGTGTGCACCGTGCCGTGGGGGTTGTGCGGGCTGCACAGCAGAAAGGCGCCGCGGCCGGCCGCCGACGCCATCGCCACGGCCAGGTGGTCGAGGTCGAGACGACCGTCGCGTCCGAGTGGCACCTCGACGACCTCGCGTCCGGCGTGGCGGACGAACGCGTAGAACGGCGCATAGACCGGCGGTGTGACGATCACCGGCGCGCCCGGCCCGGTCACCACGGCCAGCGTCTCGGCGACGCCGCGCATCACGTCGGGCACGATCCGCGCCCGCGCCGTCGGCAACACCCAGGCCCATCGGCTCCGGGCGAACGCGGCCATGGCGTCCACGTACCCGGCGCCCGAGGCGTACCCCGTGTCACCTTCGTCGATGGCGGTGTGCAGCGCGTCGGCGACGGCCGGGGCGAGGTCGACGTCCATCTCGGCCACCCACAGTGGCAGCACGTCGGGGCCGAACAGGCGCCACTTGATGCTGGTCCGGCGACGCAGGCGGTCCAGCGGGAGCACGAGCGGATCGGCAGCCACGTTCAGTTGCCGCTCACGTGATCCCCTCGAGGTCCTCGAGGCCGAGTTCGATCATGCGTCGGTGGTGGCCCTGCATGACCCCGATGGCGAGGCGTTTGACGCGGCTCTCACCCGACTCGCCGTCGGCCGCGCCGCCACTGGCCAGGACCACCTTGAGCGCGTCGGTGTCCGAGACGATGCCCTGGAAGCCCTGCAGGGCACGACCGAGCAGGTTGGCGACCAGTTGCCTGGCCCGTTCGCACGACTCCTCGTCACCGAGTTGCTCACGCAGCCGGTCGGTGGCGAAAGCCTCGAACGCACCGCGGTCGGCCAACGAGGCCACCAGGATCCGCGCCGACTGGTCGTCGAGGTTGGGCGCGAGTTCGCGGGCGAAGTCGGCCGCGATCGGCAGCCCCAGCGCGAAGAAGGCGCAGGCCGAGAACCAGTCGTCCATCGGTACCCGGTCGAAGTAGGCGTCGAAGTGCGGCTTCTGACGGTCCATGACGGCCGTGGCCAGATCGGTGTGTTCCGCCAGCCGATCGCGCAGCAGCACGTAGCCGGTGTGCTCGCGCACGGCATGGGCGGCCAGTGCGTCGGCGGTCCGCGCGTCGGGCGCGTGGCCGATCGCACGGGCGGTCACCTGGAACGAGCGCAACTGGCCGTAGGCGAGCGCGCCGAGCACCTCGGCCGTCGCGAGCTGGACCTCGTCCGCCACGCACTGCTCCTTGACCGCCGTGTCGCATGGGTCGCCAAGGGTAGACACCGCCGGCCGCGCCGCCCGTGTCCGACCGCTCCGACGTCCCTACACGGCTGTGCCCGGTGCGGTGGGCGTCGCCTCGGGTGCCGTCGACGCGTCGGCCACCCCCGTCTCGGTCCACGACCAGGCGTAGTCGGGCCGGTCGAGGTCGCGGGCCAATGCCGTCAGGCGCAGCGGCCGGAAGGCGTCGACCATGACGGCGACCTCCTCGGTGCGGGTCGTGCCGAGACTCGCCTCGCTCAGGCCCGGCTGCGGACCGTGGGTGAGCCCCGACGGGTGCAGGGTCAGCGATGCCACGTCGATCCCGCGCCGCGACCCGAAGTTGCCGTCGACGTAGTAGATCAGCTCCTCGGAGTTGAGGTTGGCGTGGCTGTAGGGGATCGGGACCGCCTCGGGATGCCAGTCGATCGGCCGCGGCACGAACGTGCAGACCATGAAGCCGTCGCCCTCGAAGGTCTGGTGGACCGGCGGGGGTGGGTGGATCTGCTTCGTCAACGGTTCGAGGTCGGCGAGGTTGAGCGTCCACGGGAACAGGTAGCCGTCCCACCCGACGACGTCGCACGGGTGGTGCGGCAGCACGTAGTCCTGCAGGCCGCCGCGGATGCGCAGCGTGATCCCGAAGTCGCCCGCCTCGTCGATCGTGCGAAGACCACGCGGCCCGTGCAGGTCGCGCTCGGCGAAGGGGGCGTGCTCGAGCAGTTGCCCGTAGCGGTTGCGGTAGCGCGCGGGCACCTCGACCATCCCGCGCGACACCAGCACGAGGTGACGCTGCACCGCCGGGCCATCCGGCACGAACCGATGGGTGATGCCGCGTGGCATCAGCACGTAGTCGCCGTCGCGGTAGGGCAGATCGCCCAGCACCGTCTCGATCGTGCCGGTGCCCTCGTGGACGAACACCAACTCGTCGGCCTCGCCGTTGCGATACCAGCCCGACATCGCCCGGTCGGGGCGCGAGAGCCACACCTCGACGTCGTCGTTGAAGGCGAGCAGTCGCCGTGACGTCAGCGCATCACCGCCGGCCGGGAGTTCCCGCGCGTCGAAGTGGTGGTGGACGTGCGCGTCGGGCTGCCACTCCTCGCGGGCCAGCGATCGGAACGGGCCGACGCTACGGACCTGCATCGGCTGGCGCAGGTGGTACAGGGTCGAGGCCGGCCCGTCGAACCCGTCGAGGCCGATGACCTCCTCGGTCAGCAGCCGTCCGTCGCGCCACAACTGCGTGTGGCGCTTCGCCGGGACCTCCCCGAACCGCTGATACCGCGTCATCGCCGCCCCTGCCCCCGAGTCCCACGGACCGCGCATGCTGGTCGGTGGGCGTGGGCGGGGACAGCCCTCGTGCGCGTAGCGACCGGACTCAGGTCGCCCGGCGCGGGCGCCAGCCGAGTCGCTCGGAGATCTCGCGCGCACTGCGCAGCACGCGCAACGCGATGGACTCGGGCTCGGGCAGCCGCGAGGTCGGCGCGACGATCCCGACCGCGGCGACGGCCCGGCCGGTGTGGTCGAAGACCGGCGCGGCCACGCCGGACGCGCCCGGCTCGAGTTCGTCGCGGGTGTAGGCGACGCCGCGCTGGCGCACCGACTGCAGTTCGGGGTTGCGTGCGCCCTCCGGCAGGAAGGCCAGCAGGGCCTTGCCGTGGGCCGAGACGCCGAGGGGGTGGCGGAACCCGATGCGGTAGTTGACCTGGACGAAACGGTCGCCGGGTTCGATCACCTCGACGACGACGAGGTCGTCGCGGTCGCGCACGGCGAGACAGGCGGTCTCGTTGGTGTCGTCCGACAGGGCCCGCAGCGGCGGAC
>DATHUR010000155.1:0-3297 GCA_035462025.1 Egicoccus sp.
ACGTCGCCGGCCGCGGGTGGCAGGTCCTCGGGTGCCACGAGCAGGTCGGCGTCGACCGGTCGTTCGTCGGCGGCGAGCAGGAGGTGCAGGCCGGCGACGAGCACCACCAGGAACACGGTGGGTGCGATCAGCAGCCGCGCAGCGGGTCGGGGCGGGCGGGCCATCAGCGACGGCTCCCGAGCAGCGAGACGCCGTAGCCGACCATGGCGAACGCGGCCATGAACTCGAGGCGTCCGAGCCACATCTGCAGGATGTAGGTCACCTGCAGCCCCTTGGGCATGCTCGGGCTCGTGATGCCGACCGACAGGCCGACGTTGGCGGCGGCCGAGACGGACTCGAAGATGGCCTCGGTCACGTCCCAGTTGCCGTACAGCAGGCCGACGAGGGCACCGCCGAGGTAGGTCAGGATGTAGAGCAGCAGGATGGTGGTGGCCGCGATCAGGAGGGGTGGGGTGATGATCCGGCGCTTGCCCGAGTGGTAGGTGGCGACGGTCACGGCCGACTCGGGTTGCAGCAGACGGCGGACCTCGCGCAACAGTCCCTTGGTGGTCAGGCCGATGCGCAGCGCCTTGATGCCGCCCGCGGTGGAGCCGGCCATGCCGCCGAGTCCCATGACGGCCACGATCGCCGCCGGGGCGAGCACGCCCCAGTCGGTGACGAAGAGGGTGCCGTTGTTCACCGCGAAGCCGGTTCCGGAGTGGGCGCTGAGCAGCGTGAACAGACCCTTGCGCAGCAGTCCGCCGGTCGTCTCGTAGGTCCCCGCGCGTGCCAGCCCGTAGATGGCGAGCAGCGAGAAGGCACCGAGCGTGACCACCAGCGTGCGCAACTCGATGTTGCGCAGCAGTTCGTTGCGACGACCGGTCCAGAGCGCGTAGTGCAGCGCGAACGACATGGTGCCGGCCACCATCAGCACGGCGAGGACGGCTTCGACGCCGGCCGAGTGGTAGTAGGCGATCGAACTCGACGCCGGGGAGAAGCCTCCGGTGTCGAAGGCGGCGAAGAACAGGTTGATCGCGTGCCACAGGCCGCGCCAGCCGCCGATGCCGGCGGCCCACAGGCTCGCGGTCAGCGCCAGGGTCCCGGCCACGAGGTAGGCGGTCGCGATGAGGTAGATGAACCGGGCGGTGCGCACGACGCTGGGCACGATCCGCTCGTCGCGGCCCTCGGCGACGTAGAGCGTGCCGATGCTGGCGCCGCCGCCGCTGAACAGCGCCAGCGCCACGATGACGATGCCCTGGCCGCCGGCGAAGTGGGTCAGGTGCCGGTAGAAGTTCATCGAGTGGGACAGGTGGTCGAGGTCCTGCACGACCGACAGTCCCGAGGTCGTCAGACCCGACATCGCCTCGAACCAGGCGTCGAGGAAGTCGCCGAAGTGACCGGACAGGAACAGCGGGACGGCCGCGAGGACCGAGCCGAGCAGCCAGGCGAGCGCGACGACGACGGTGCCGTGGGCCCAGGTCAGCGACGCGCGCGTGTGCAGGCGCCACTCGGCGGCCTGCCAGACGATGGCGGCGATGCCGGTTCCGGTCAGCAGCGCGATGGCGGCGTCCCATTCGCCCAGGACGGTCGCCAGCAGGGCCGGCAGCGCCATCATCAACGCCAGCGCCATCGCGATCTTGCCGAGGTAGAAGCCGATGATCCTCAGATCACGGCCGTCGGGGCGCAGGAACACGGCGGCGCCCCGCGTCAGGCGAGCAGGGCGGCGAGTGCCGCCAACGCGAGCCCGGCCAGGGCGAGCCCGGCGGTGGCGGCCATGACCACGAGGATGCCGCTCACCGCGCCGCGCCACCCGGGCGGCTTGTTACGCGACGTGGCCGGATGCACAGGCTTCCTGTTCCAGTTGGACGGGGAAGGCTACTCGTGGGCGGGCTCGTGCCGGGGGGCAACGAGCGAGCGGAGCGAGCGAGATGGGGGACCCGGCACCACAGATCAGTGCGGGGTGCCGAAGAGGCGGTCGCCGAAGTCGCCGAGGCCGGGGTTGATGTAGCCGTTGTCGTCGAGGCGCGGGTCGATGGCCGCGGTGACGATGCGCACGCGGGGGTTCTCGTCGAGGATGCGGTCCACGCCCTGCTGTGTGGCGACGACGGAGAGGACGGTGACCTGTTCGGCGCCTTCGGCGTCGAGTGCCGTGACGGCGTCGGAGGCGGAGCCGCCGGTGGCGAGCATCGGTTCGAGGACGAGGACCCAGGCGCCGTCGAGGGAGGGGACCTTGAAGTAGTAGCGCCGTGCCTGCAGGGTGGCGGCGTCGCGTTCGAGGCCGATCATCCCGACGAGTGCGGTCGGCAGGACGTCGTGGACGCCGGGGAGCAGTCCGAGCCCGGCGCGCAGTACCGGTACCGCGACCACGGTGCGGCCGGGTCCGACGGCGGGGGAGGGTCCGAGCGGGGTCTGCACGGTGGACGGCGCGCCCGGGAGGTCCGCGACGGCGCGCAGCGCGAGCATCGCGCCCAGCCGCTGGGCGTGGTGGCGGAAGTGCTCCGGCGTGGTCCGCTCGTCGCGGAGCGACGCGAGTTGGATGCCGGCGACCGGATCGTCGAGGACGGTGACTGCGGACACGGTGGCACCTTCGAAGCGGGCGGACGCGGCGGGCCCGGGGCGGGCCGCCGGTAGCCTACGCAGCCAACAGCTCGGGAGGGTCATGTCGCGGCGGCTGCGCAGCCTGGTCCCGGTCGTGGGACTGCTCGTGGTGGGGCTCGTGGGCTGCACCGGGAACGAACCGGCGCCCGATCCGGTCCCGGCGCCCGAGCCGTCGCCGACGTCGACGGGGCCGGCCGGTCTGCGGGCCGGCATCGTGCTGCCACCGGCGTCGGGTGAGGGTGACCCGCAGGCGGCGCAGCTCGATGCGGCGATGCGTCCGCTGCAGAGCGGGTTGCCCGACGAGGTCACGCAGTTGCGTTCGGTGCGCGCCGATGGGCCCGAGTTCGTCGGCGACCTCGCCCGTCTGCTCATCGACCGTGGCACGGAACTGGTGTGCATGGTGGGCGACGACGTGATGCGGGTCGCCAATCCGCTGGCGTCGCGACACGCCGAACGGACCTTCTGCGTGGTGCCGGGTGCGTCGAGCGAGTTGCCCGACAACGTCCGGGTCGTCGACGTACGGTTCGAGGAACTGGGCCAGGTGGTCGGTGCGGCCGCGGCGGGCGCCGCGGGCGAGGGCACGGTGGCGCTCGTCGTCGCGCCGGACCGGCTCGGGAGCCAGCGGTTCCGTGCGGGCGTCCGCCAGGGGCTCGGGGGCACGCCACTGGTGGAGTGGTTCCCCAACTCGTCGGACGACGCGACCACGGCCGTGTCCGAGGC
>DATHUR010000156.1:0-15540 GCA_035462025.1 Egicoccus sp.
GGCGAGGGCAGCCGCATGATGTCCTTCGATCCGACGCTTCGTCGCTGGGCGGCACGCCACGCACCACCCTTCGCGGTCGACGACCCCGCAAGCACGGCCCTGCTGTGGGACGGGCGGCAGGTGGTCCTGGTCGGTAACGCACCTCCGGACAACGACGCCGACGCGGGCACCGTGCAGGGTCGACTCGCCACTTTCGATCCGGCCACGGAGCAGTGGCAGCTGCTGCCGGACTGGCCGAAGCGGCAGGTCGCCGACGTGGCGGTCATCGGCGATCTTCTGGTCGCCGTCGACGACCGGCACCGCGTCGCGTCGTTCGACTTCGACGCCCGAAGCTGGTCAGGGTCCGTTCCCACCGGCATCGTCAGTGAGTGCTCGTCGCAGCTGGCTGCCGACGGCGACCGGCTGTTGCTGGTCGGCTGCCACTTCGCGGCCCGGTCCGGCGACGCCGGCCGGACGTGGGAACAGTTCGAGGTCGATGGCGTCCTCCACCACCCCGCCGTGCTCGCCGACGGCACGGTGCTCGTGTGGCGTGGGGCCGACGGCGCCGCTGAACTGCTCGCGATGGACCTCGTCGAACGCGGGGTCGCGCCGGTCGCCAGCGCGCCCTGCGGCGACGTGACGGCGTTCGGTGCGAGGCTGGGCGACACCGGGATCACGGCCGACGAGGCGGCGCCGGACACGCCGTCCGAACTCGCCCAGGACGTCGACCTCGTCGTCGGCGGGACGCTGACCGGCGAGGTGGAGGTCGCCAACGGGCCCGGCCCGGCGGGCGAGTCCTACCTCGCCTACGAACTTCAGGTGACCGACGTGATCGCGGGCGACGCCGCGGTGGGCGACACGGTCCGCGTGTCGATCGCGTTCGACGGTGAGCCGCTCCGGAGCGCAGAACTGTCGCGCGATGTGCCGGTCGGCGCGTCGGCTCTGGTGTTCGCCTACGAGGTCACCGACGCACCTGGTGGCTGGGTCGCGGCCGACGGCAACGGGTTCGCGGTGGCCTGTGAGGGCGGCCCACCGCTCGGTCAGGTCGGTGACGGTCCGGGCTGGTCGGGTCTGGCCGACCTCGACGCACTGATCGACGCCGCCGGATGACGGGTCACCGGGTGGCGACGAGCCACTTGGGGTCGAGCCGACCGAACACCTGCAGCCCGGCCGCCTCGACGGCGGCGGTCAACTGCTCGTCGTCGAGGATCTCGGCGGTGAAGGTCTGGGTCCACTCGTCGTCGCCGACGACGTAGGTGATCGCGGCGTCGAACTCGGCGCCGCGCTGCTCGAGCAGCCGGAACCGCAGCGTCACGTCCCCGGCCGTCCCCTCGCCGTCGCGGAGGTTGTCGATCGCGTCCGGGTTCCAGTGCTCGATGTAGGCCGAACCGCCGGGTACCAGGTGCCGCGCCACGCTCGCGAGCAACGCCTGACGTTCGGCGACGTCGGCGGTGTTGACGAAGTGGCTGGCGAGGATCACGGCCTCGAACCGACGACCGAGATCGAGGTCCTCGATCCGCTCCTCGACGGGCTCCACCCCGGGATCGAGATGGGCGAGCATGGCGGGGGACTCGTCGACGCCGACCACCTCGTGGCCTCGGCGTGCCAGTTCGTTGGCCAGCCGCCCGACGCCGCAGCCGAGGTCGAGCACCGACACTCCCTCCGACAGGTCGTCGAGCACCGGGGCGAAGTCCCGCTCGGCGGGGATCGCCAGGTAGGCCGCGACGGGCGACCCGTCGGGCGCAACGACCTCGCTCATGCATCGGACCCTCGACCGGCGAGCATCGACGCTAGCCGAGCCACCGACCGGTCGAACTCAGTCCGCACGCGCCGGGCGCAGGAAGCGGGCCTCGACGCCGCAGAAGAACCCGTACAGCACCAGCCCGAGCCCCAGCGCCGTCAACAGATACGGCCCGTACGGCGCCTGCACGACCTCCTGCAGCGCCGCGTCGAGACCGACACCGTCCTCGGAATCGTGCCGCCAGGCGGCCAGGCCGAGGAACCCGCCCGACACCAGGAACACCACGCCGCGGGCGACGTGCCCGATCCGGCCGGCCAACTCGAGCTTGTGACGGGCACCACCGCTGATGCCGCGGAACTCGAGGTGATCGCGGAACCCGCAGGTCCAGCCCTCGTGGACCTGCTCGAGCCCCACGATCACGATGATCGCACCGACCCCCATGACCAGCCACTGCCCGCCGGGCAGACCCAGCACGGTCGCCGTCGCGCTCTGCTCGGTCTGGCCGGAACCGCCGCCACCGCTCCCGCCGAGCGCTTCCCGCCAGGCGAGCACGGCCAACCCCGCGTAGATCACGGCACGCACGCCGAACGTCACCCGGGCCAGCCAGTCGGGCAGCGAACTGAACGACGCCGCGCCACCACGGAACACCTGCACGCCGCGGAACAGCGCGTAGCCGGTCAGGCCGACGGCGAGCAGCGCGACCAGCACCCGCCCGAACGGCTGCTCGGCGAGACTGCTGATGGCGCCCTGCTGGCTCGTCTCACCTCCGCCACTTCCGCCCAGGCCGAGCCGGATCGCAAGCACGCCGAGGACGGCGTAGAGCGCCCCCTTGGCGGCGAAGCCCGCACGCGCGAGGCGATCGACCGCCTCGTCGCCGTCTGTCGTCGTGTCCACGAACGCCTGCCTCCGCGGGCACGCGCTGGTCCCGGCACCCGTTCGGGGTTCGTACCACGGTCGGGCGGTCGCCGTGCGTCGCACCGTCGCGTCCGAAGGGGCTGACTACCCTCGTCGACCTGTCCGCACACCGTCGTGCGGACCCTGCCGACGACGCATCCACGTCACCTCGAGGCCAGCGATGTCCGCCCCAATCGACGTCACCGACCGCTCGATCTACACCCGCACCCTGGGGATCGAACACGACCCCCTCACCGGCCCGCACCTGCCGCGGGACGAGCGCGGCCGCGAGGTTGCCCCCGACCTGCTCGCGTTGATGGGCGAGACCCCGTTGGTGCGACTCGACCGGCTCTCGAAGGACGTGCCGCCCACGCTGATCGCCAAGCTCGAGATGCTCAACCCGGGCGGCAGCGTCAAGGACCGCATCGGCATCGCCATGGTCGAGGCCGCCGAGGCCGCCGGCGTGCTCAAGCCCGGCGGCACGATCGTCGAGCCGACCTCGGGCAACACCGGCGTCGGGCTCGCGATCGCCGCCGCCCGCAAGGGCTACCGCTGCGTCTTCGTGGTACCGGACAAGGTCTCGACCGACAAGGTGTCGCTGATGCGGGCCTACGGCGCCGAGGTCGTGGTGTGCCCGACCTCGGTCGAGCCCGACGACCCACGCTCGTACTACTCGGTGTCGGATCGTCTGGCGGCCCAGCCGAACGCGTTCAAGCCCAACCAGTACTTCAACCAGGCCAACCCGCAGACCCACGTCTTCTCGACCGGCCCGGAACTGTGGCGGCAGACCAACGGCCTGATCGATGCGTTCGTGTGCGGGGTGGGCACCGGCGGCACCGCGACCGGTGTCGGCCGCTACCTCAAGGAGAAGAAGCCCGACGTGCAGGTCGTCGGCGCCGACCCGGAGGGCTCGCTGTACTCCGGCGACGAGATCCACACCTACCTCGTCGAGGGCATCGGCGAGGACTTCTGGCCCCAGACCTTCGACGCCGAGATCGTCGACCACTGGTACCGGATCAGCGACCGCGACTCGTTCCTGACCGCCCGCCGCTGCGCCCGTGAGGAGGGCCTCCTCGTGGGCGGGTCGGGTGGCACGGCGCTGTACGCCGCACTCGAGTACGCCAAGGACCAGCCCGAGGACGCCACCATCGTGGTGCTGCTGCCCGACTCGGGTCGCGGCTACCTGTCCAAGTTCTACGACGAGCGCTGGCTCGCCGAGCACGGGTTCGTCGAGCACGCCTCCGGCACCGGCACCGTCGGCGACGTCCTGCACGCCAAGGGCGCGCAACTGCCGCCGCTGGTGCACCTGCACCCCGGTGAACTGGTGTCCCAGGCGATCGCGCTGCTCAAGGAGTACGGCGTGTCGCAGATGCCGGTGTTCCGCGAGGGCGTCCACGACGACGCCGGCACCGACGACATCCTCGGCTCGGTGCGCGAGAACGCCCTGCTCGACGCCGCGCTGCGCGATCCCCAGGTCATGGGCAAGCCGGTCTTCGAGGTCCTCCAGCCGCCGCTGGCCACGGCCGCGACCGACGATCCGCTCGACCAGGTGCTGGCCGGCCTGGCCACGGGCGCGCCGGCGATCCTGGTGCACGACGCCGGCCGCGCCGTCGGCGTGCTCACCCAGGCCGACCTGCTCACCTTCCTCGCCGCCCGCTGAAAGTCGCCCCCATGCAGTTCGAGACCCGCGCCATCCACGTCGGCCAGGCGCCCGATCCGCGCACCGGCGCGGTGGTCGTACCGATCTACCAGACCTCGACCTTCGCCCAGCAGGGCGTCGGCGAACACTCCGGCTACGAGTACGCCCGCACGGGCAACCCGACCCGCACCGCCCTGCAGGAGTGCCTGGCGAGCCTCGAGGGCACCGAACAGGCGGTCTGCTTCGCCTCGGGCATGGCCGCCGAGGACGCCGTGCTGCGCCTGCTGTCCCCCGGCGACCACGTGATCATGGCCAACGACGTCTACGGCGGCACGTGGCGCCTGGTCGACAAGGTCCACAGGCGGTTCGGGATCGAGGTGTCCGCGGTCGACCTGACCGATCTCGACGCGGTCGCCGCGGCCTTCCGGCCCGCGACCCGCTACGTGTGGGCCGAGACCCCGTCGAACCCGTTGCTCAAGGTGCTCGACCTCGTCGCCCTGGCCGAGTTGGCGCACGACCGCGACGCCTGGCTGGTCGCCGACAACACCTTCGCCACGCCCTACCTGCAGCGGCCGACCGAGTTCGGTGCCGATCTCGTGGTCCACTCGACCACGAAGTACATCGGCGGGCACTCCGATGTCGTCGGCGGCGCGGTGTGCACCGACGCGCAGACCGCGGCCGACCTCGCCTTCCTGCAGAACGCGGTCGGCGCGGTGCCTGGCGCGTTCGACTCGTGGCTGACACTGCGGGGGGTCAAGACCCTCGGCGTGCGGATGGACCGACACTGCGAGAACGCGAGCCGGATCGCGGCCTACCTCGCCGGCCACGACGGTGTCGAGCAGGTCTACTACCCCGGCCTGGTCGACCACCCGGGCCACGACGTCGCGGCCCGGCAGATGTCGGCCTTCGGCGGCATGATCTCGTTCCGGGTCGTCGGCGGTGCGGACGCGGCACGCCGCGTCGCGGAACGCACCGAGTTGTTCTTCCTGGCCGAGTCGCTCGGCGGTGTCGAGAGCCTGATCGAGCACCCGGGCATCATGACCCACGCCTCGGTCGCCGGCACCGATCTCGAGGTCCCCGACGACCTGCTGCGCATCTCGGTCGGCATCGAGTCCGCCGACGACCTGCTCGCCGACCTCGACCGCGCACTCGGCTGACACCGCTCCAGTCCTCCACGTTCGCGGCCGATACCCCGGGCACGAACACGGCGGACGTAGGTGGTCACACGAGGCGCAGGCATCCGACGGCGGGGCGCGGCCCTCGCCCTGCTCGCGCTGTCCTCGGCCGCCTGCGGCGGGGTGGTCACGCTCGACCTGCCGAGTGCCGAGGGCCTGACCGAGGTCGCCGCCACGCTGCCGGCGAAGTCGATCGTCTTCGACGCCGACGGCGGCGAACTCGCCGTCCTGCAGGCCGCGGCCCACGAACCGACGCGCCTGCACGAACTGCCGCAGCATCTCATCGACGCGGTCCTGACCGCCGAGGACCGTCGCTTCAACAGCCATCGTGGCATCGACGCCCGCGCCATCGTGCGCGCGGCCCTGGCGAACCTCGAGGTGGGGCACGCCCAGCAGGGCGGGTCCACCATCACCCAACAACTCGTCAAGCTGCAGACGATGCCGGGGGCCGACCGCACGGCCGCGACCAAGTTGCAGGAGGCCGTGTACGCGCGTGAACTCGAGCGTCGTCGCTCGAAGGCCGCGATCCTCGAGGACTACCTCAACAGCGTGTACTTCGGCGAGGGCGCGACCGGCGTCACGGCTGCCGCCTGGACCTACTTCCGGCTCGAGCCGGCCGACCTCGACCTGGCGCAGTCGGCACTGCTGGCCGCGATCATCCGTGCACCCGAGTCGTCGGCGCCGACCGACGCGCCAGAGGCGGCGCGCAGTCGGCGCGACGACGTCCTGCGCCGCATGACCCGCGACGGACACATCACGTCGAGCCAGCGCAACGCCGCCCTCTCGACGCCCGTGACCGTGGTCGGCCGCGGCCCGTCGCCCGCCGCCCGGGAACCCCACTTCGTCGACCTGGTCGTGCGCACCCTGTTGGCCGACCCGACGTTCGGCGTGACCGAGGCCGAGCGAGCGGCCCGACTCGACGCCGGCGGCCTGCGCATCCACACCACGCTCGACCCGCATCTGCAGGCCGCGGCACGCACCACGCTCGGCACCACGCTCGGGGCAGCGACAGATCCGGAGGCCGCAATCGCGATCGTCGAGCCGTCCACCGGCCACGTCCTCGCCGCCGTGGGCAACCGCGACTACGACGCGTTGCAGTTCGACCTCGCGACCCAGGCGCGGCGTCAGCCAGGCTCGACGTTCAAGACCTTCGTGCTGGCGACCGCACTCGCCGACGGATGGCGACCCGACGACCTCGTCGACGGTCGTCAGGGCGTCGTACCGACCTCGCACGGCGGCTGGGACGTACGCAACTACGACCGCCACAGCTACGAGGCGGTGACACTCGCCGGCGCGACCCGCGCATCGGTGAACGCGGCCTACGCGCGGCTCGGGGTCGACCTCGGCGCGGACCGCATCGCGGGCACGGCCACGGCCATGGGCGTGCGCTCCCGGCTCCCGACCGACGATCCGCAGATCGCCCTCGGCGGGGGCGGCGTCGCCGTGACGCCGCTTGATCTGGCTGCGGCCTACGGGACGCTGGCCAACGGCGGCCGCCACGTCACCACGACGCCGGTCGCGGTGGTGACCGACCGCGACGGACGGGTCGTGTGGCAGCCCGATGCCACGCCCCGACCCGTGCTGGCGCCGCAGGTCGTGACGCTCACCACCGAGGTCCTGCGCGGCGTGGTCGAACAGGGCACCGGTCTGGCGGCCCGCGTCGAGGGCTGGCAGGTCGCTGGCAAGACCGGCACCACCTCCGATCACGCCGACGCCTGGTTCGCCGGCTACACGCCGACGCTGGCGGCGGCGGTCTGGGTCGGTCACGCCGAGGGCCGCATCCCCTTGCGGGACGTCGCCGGCGTCGACGAGGTGACGGGCGGCACCCTGCCCGCGGCGATGTTCGCCGCGACGCTGACGAGCGCGCTCGTCGGCCTCGAGCCCGTCCCCTTCGACGGAATGGCGGCCACGGTCGGGGGCTAGGCTCCCGGCCGCCCGTCCGGAAGCGACGACCCTGCGCGCGCTGCTGCTGTTCAACCCAAACGCCACGACGACCGACGACCGGGTCCGTGACGTGATCGCGGCTGCGCTGGCCTCTGCGGTCGACCTCGACGTGCAGGCCACCAAGCAGCGCGGCCATGCGACCCACATCGTCGCCGGGGCGGTACACGAGGGGGTCGACGCGGTGTTCGCCCTCGGCGGGGACGGCACCGCGAACGAGGTGCTGCAGGCCCTGGCCGGGACCGACGTACGGCTGGGCATCATCCCGGGCGGCGGCGCCAACGTGCTGGCCCGGGCGCTCGGACTGCCCAACGATGCGGTGGCGGCCACCTCGGTGCTGCTCGACCACCTGCGGGAGGACCGCACCCGCCGGATCACGCTGGGCCGCGCGGGCGAGCGCTACTTCGGCTTCAACGCCGGCTTCGGGTTCGATGCCGCGGTGGTCCGCCACGTCGAACAGCACGCCCAGATGAAGCGTTGGTTCCGGCAGGCCGCGTTCCTGGCCTCGACGACCCGGGAGTGGGCCGTGGGCGAGGGGCGCGAGGCGGCGACGGTGACCGCCCACCTGGCCGACGGCCGGGCGGCGGGGCCGTACCTGATCGCCATGATCGCCAACACCGACCCGTACACCTACCTGGGGCAGCGACCGATGCACGTCCACCCGCGGGCATCGTTCGACCTCGGCCTCGACCTGGTCGGTCTGCGGTCGATGTCCACCCCGGCCCTGCTCCGCATCGTCGGCCAGGCGTTCCGCGACGGCTCCCACGTCAACGCCAGGGACGTCGACTACCACCACGACCTGGCGTCGTTCACGCTGAGTTCGCCGCAACCACAGCCGCTGATGGTGGACGGCGACTACTCGGGCGAACACCTCGCGGTCACGTTCACGGCCGTGCCCGGCGCGCTGCGCGTGCTCGCCTGAGCCGAACTGACGTCGACGTCGGGTTCAGACCGGACCTGCGCACGTACGGGTCCGAGCTTGTGCGTCGACCGCTCGGCTGCACGCAGGAGCAAGCACTCCTTTACGTCAACCCTTGACTTGTATCACGAAATGGTTACGGTCCCGGTTCCGGGATCGAGAAATCGTTCACAAGCCGTGCGGGCGGGCCTGGCGGCCGCCGCACCCCCGAACGCTCTGGTCCCGCACCCCCCACCCCACCCCCACCGACGTTTCCCGCGTCGCCTGGCCCCGAGGCATGCCCGGGGACTGTTGGCGAACGCGCCGATAGGGAGAGCGACCCATGGACTGGCGGAGCAGCGCCGCATGCATCGACGAGGACCCCGAACTGTTCTTCCCCATCGGGACGACCGGCCCCGCGGTCGAGCAGGCCGACGCGGCCAAGCGGGTCTGCGCCCGCTGCGACGTGCGTGAGCAGTGCCTCGAGATGGCGCTGGCGACCAACCAGGACGCCGGCATCTGGGGCGGCCTGACCGAAGACGAGCGCCGCACCCTCAAGCGTGCCCGGCAGCGTCGCCGCCGGATGGCGAGCTGACCCTGGTCCGTTCCCACCCGCCGGCGCTGAACATGCCGACCCGGACCTACCTGACGACCCCGCCCGGTCGCGAGCCAGCACTCCACGGCTCCCCGGACGGGGTCGTCGAACTCTGGGTGCCCGGCCTCGAGGTCCCGGTCGAGCCCGCGCCACCACGCCGGGGGCGCGCGGTCGTGCTCATCGGGCTCGCGGCCGCCCTCACCGCACTGACGGTCTACCTCGTGGTCGGGGCCGTCACCGGGGCCCGCGCCGAGGATCCGTCCCTGTCCGCGTCAGCGGGGCAGGGGCAGCAGTAGCTCGCACAGGGTGCCGGCCCCGTCGGTGCGGCCACGGACCTCGAGCGTCCCGCCCAGCTCGGACTCGACCAGCGTCGAGGCGATCCGCAGACCGAGGTTGGCACCCGCCTCGAGCGTCCAGCCGTCGGGCACCCCGACGCCGTCGTCGCGGACGACGAGGTGCAGGCTGGCCGAGCGGCGTTCGAGATCGACCACGATGTCGCCGCCCGAGTCGGGATAGGCGTGCTCGACCGCGTTCTGCAACAGCTCCGAGAGCACCAGCGCGAGTGGGGTCGCGACCTCGGCGGGCAGTTCCCCGGCGCTGCCCTCGAGCAGCATCCTGACCGGCCGCTCCGGATCGGTCAGCCCGGTCGAGAGCATCTCGATAAGGCGCTGGGCGACCTTGTCGAAGCTCACCCGCTGCCGCGAGTCCTGCGACAACGTCTCGTGCACCAGCGCGATCGACGAGATCCGCCGCACGCTCTCGCTGAGGGCCTCGCGCGCCTCCTCAGACGTCAGCCGCCTCGACTGCAGGCGGAGCAGTGACGCGACCGTCTGCAGGTTGTTCTTGACCCGGTGGTGGATCTCGCGGATCGTCGCGTCCTTGTAGAGCAGCAACCGCTCGTGGCGCCGCAACTCGGTGACCTCGCGCACCAGCATCAGCCCGCCGAGCACGTGATGGTCGCGCGTGAGCGGCAGCAAGCGTCGCAGCACGACGGCGCCGCGCGCCTCGACCTCGGACTCGAGCGGTTCACCGTCCGCGAGCGCTTCGAGCACCGCCTCGTCGTCGAGGTCGAAGTCGGCGAGGTTGCGGGCGAGGATGTTGTCGACCACGCCCAGCCGCCGGTAGGCGCTGATCGCGTTCGGCGACGCGTAGACGACGGTCCCGCTCGGGTCGACGCGCAAGAGCCCGTCGCCCACGCGTGGGGCGAGTTCGCGTTCGGGGTCCTCCCCCGGGAACGGGAACGAGCCCTCGGCCAGCATGTTCGACAGCTCGTTGGCGACCTGCAGGTACGTCAGCTCGAGCTGGGACGGCGCGCGCACCATGGACAGATTGGCCTCGCGCGTCACGACCGCGATCACCTCGCCCTCGTAGGGCACCGGGATCGCCTCCTCACGCACGGGCACACCCGTCGACCAGTCCGGTTCCCCGTCCCGGACGATGTGGCCCTCGTCGAAGGCACGCTGCACGGCGACACGGTCCTGCGGGCCGTAGACGGTGCCGACCAGGTCGTCGTAGTAGATGGTCTGGGCCGTGTACGGCCGCATCTGCGCAACGACGGTGAGGTCGCCGGTGGCCGGGTCACGGCAGAACATCAGCAGGTCGGCGAACGACAGGTCGGCCAGGATCTGCCAGTCGGACACGATGGCCTGCAGCGTGTCGACGGCCGCGCCGTACAGCCCGCCGTGCTCCTCGACCAGGTCCTGGAGGGAGGACACCGAGCGCTACTTGGGCAGGAACCGCTGCAGTTGCTGCAGCGGGACGGCCTCGCGGATGTGCTCGAAGGCGCGCTTCTCGATCTCGCGGGCCTCGCTCATCGACAGGCCGAGTTCACGGGCCGTGTCGGCGAGGTCGTGCGGGTGGCCGTCGGTCAGCCCCATGCGCAGCTCGAGGACGCGCCGCTGGGTCTCGGGCAGACGCTTGAGCACGCGCTCCAGTGGGCCGGCGAGCTGGGTGACCTTGTCGTTCTCGGTGTTCTGTGGCCGTCCGCCACGCCGCTGCTTGGACCCACCGGCCTTCGACTGCTGGCCGCGGCCGCCACCGGCACCGCCACCGGCACGGCCGCCACCACCGCGGCGGCCGTCACGGCCGCCGTCCTGGGATCCACGCTTCGATTGCTCGCTCATGGCGGCGAGCGTAGCCGCGCCGGCACGTCACGGCCGGACCGGGTCGCGCATGGCACCATGGCGCGATCCGCGCCCGAGGCCACCCATGCCCTTCGTCGTCACCGTCGTGCTGCTCGCCGTGGCGATCTCGTATGCCCGCGGCGGCCGGATGCACAACATCGCCGTGGCGCCGCTGCATCACGGGTGGCTGTTGGCCGTCGGCGTCGTCCTGCAGCTCGGTGTGGACCTGGCGGCCGCGCGGGGCTGGCTCGCCGCCGACCCCTGGTGGACCTACGGGCTGCTCGCGCTGAGCCAGCTGTTCGTGGTCGCCTGGGTGGTGGTCAACCGCCACCTGCCGGGCCTGATCCTCGTCGCGGCCGGCCTGGCCGCCAACGCACTCGTCATGGCGGCCAACGGAGCCATGCCCGTGTCGTCCGAGGCGATCGCGGCACTCGGGATCGGCGATGCCGAGGTGCCCCCCGGCAAGCACGTCCTGCTCGACGCGTCCACCCGCCTGCCGTGGTTGGCCGACGTGATCCCCGTACCGCCGTTGCGTTCGATCATCTCGGTCGGCGACATCCTGCTCGCCGTCGGACTCGTCCCACTCACCCACCGGCTCATGACCTGGCCGGTCACTGCCGACGAGGCCGCCGACCTGCCGGAGCCGCGCTGAGAGAGCGAGCGGTCAGGCTGCGACGGTCATGCGGCGAAGACCCGTCGGTCGAGGACGCGGGCCAGGGCGCCGACCACCTCGAGGTCGCCGACCTCGCGGACCAGCCTGACCACCAGTTCGTCGCGCTGGCCGGCACGGCGCAGGTCGGCGTCGTAGCGATCCGCCTCGCAACAGGCCGCGATGATCCGCGCCGGGACGCGGACGTCCTGCGGATGCGCCAGGGTCGGCTCGCCATGGGCGGCGATGATGCGCGCCACACGGTCCAACGAGGCGGTGGCCTCGGCGATGACCTCGGCCCCGGCCGTCGCCAGCGCGCGTCGCCCACCGACCTGGCCGGTATCGCGCTCGATGGCGACGCGCCCGAGTTCGTGGAGATGGGCCGCGTGTTCGAGGTCGTTGAGCGTGCCCGCGTCCAGGCCCAGTTCGAGGGCGACCTCGTGTGCGAGGTCGGCGACCCGGATGCCGTGGTCGGCCGAGACGCTGCCGAGGTGTTCGGGCAACCGGGACATGGCGCGGATGGTCTGGTCGTAGGCACGCGTGGCGACGGCGTAGCGGTCCAGACCGATGCGTGCCGCCAGCAGCGGCAGCAGCATCGTCGGCAGGGTCCAGTGGTCGAGGACCGGGTGGACCAGCGCGCCGAGCACGGCCGTCGACGTGATCGCGAGGCCGATCATCCAGGTCGAGCGGATCGCCTCGCCGACCCGCCTGGCCACGAAGCGCCAGCGGCCCCGGAGCCGCCCCACGGCCCAGACCGCCGGGATGCCAAGGATGATGGCCATCGAGACCGCCAGGGCCGGACCGACCTGGAGTTCTGCGGCCGGCAGCCCTTCGGCAACCCGGCCGGTGAAGCGCAGCTGCAGGAGCCAGGCCCCGAGCGCGGCGAGGCCGCTGAGCGCCCAGCCCGCGGCGGCGCGGATCAGGACGCCGTGCGGCTGCCGCAGGTCACGGTCGATGACGCGGGCAACCCCCCACCCGAGGCCGGCGATGACGGCGACGGCCACCGGCGACATGCCGAGGATGGCGGCGGCGCCCACGACAGCGAGCGACGCCGGGATCGGATCGCCCAGGCGGTGACGGATCGGGTGCAGTTCGGCGATGGCCGCCGCTGACGCGAACAGCACCACGGTCAACAGCCGGGTGCGGGGCTCGGGTCCGGGCAGCACCCACCACAGGGCGCCGATGATCAGGGTGAGGAACCCGGCCAGCACCTGCAGCGCACGGCGGTCGCGGTCGATCACGTCATGCCTCCACCTGCGAGGCGCTCTTCGGCCGTGCCCATCGGGATCTCGTGACCATGCAGCTGTGCGACGCTGGCGAAGTCGGTGGTCGGCTGCCAGTCGATCCGGGCGACGACCCGGGCGAGCGCCTCGACCATCCGGGGGTCGAACTGCGAGCCCGAGCAGCGGCGCAGCTCCTCGATGGCCGACTCGACGGGCAGGGCGCGACGGTACGAGCGCGTGGAGGTCATGGCGTCGAACGCGTCGACGGCCGTGACGATGCGCACGATGTTCGACAGGCCATCCGAACCGATGCCGTGCGGATAGCCCCCGCCGTCGAGTCGCTCGTGGTGGAAACGCACGATGTCGATGGCCGGTTCGAGGAAGTCGATGTCGCGCAGGATCTCGGCACCGATGCTCGGGTGCTGCTTCATCTGGCCGAACTCGCCGTCGTCGAGCGGGCCGGGCTTGTTGATGATGCACAGCGGCACGCCGACCTTGCCGACGTCGTGCAGCAGGGCGGCGTAGCGGGTCAGCCGCCGCTGTTCGTAGGGCACGCCGAGTTCCTCGGCGACGTGCACGGACAGCTCGGCCACCCGCTCGGAGTGGCCTCGCGTGTACAGGTCCTTGATCTCGATGGCCTTGACGAACCCGCGCACGAGTCGGTCGTAAGACTCGTCGAGCCGCTGGACGGCGAGCAGTCCGTGCCGTGCGATCAGCGTCGGCACTGCCATGAACAGCAGTGCCCACGGCGTCGCGGTCCGCAGCAGCACGACGGCGAGCAGCGCGATCCCGACGTAGGGGACCTGCATCAGCAGCGACGCGCCGATCGATCGGAAGGCTCCCCAGAAGCTCTCGGTCGTCGACAACGCCACGACCGTGCCGACAAGGGCGTGGTTGATCACGCTGTGGGTGATCGACGCCGCGACGACGGCCAGCAGGTATGCCGGTGTCACGAATGCGGCGTGCAGCGCCTCCGAGAGCAGCTGGAACGCGAAGCCGCTCAGCAGGGCCGTCACCGCGAACTGGCCGAAGTTGAATCCGACCCGTAAGGCCAGTTCTCCGCCGGCACGCCTGATGAAGATCGGCAGCGTTCCGACCACGGACACGACTGCAACGGCCGGCCCGCCGACCATGATGATGACCAACATCACCACGTTGGTCAGCGTGGCATGAACGCCTTCGCGGACACGAGCTGCGAAGACCTCACTCAGGAGGACGGCAATCGAAGCCACGATCGCGGCGGGGACGCTCACACGCGGAATCGCCCACAGCAGAGCGGCCAAACCGGCGAAGGCCGTTCCGGCAACGAACGCGACAAGGCGGCGCGTAGCCGTCACGCTATTGACGCTCCTGGACGATGTGGAGCGAGCGGTGTACGGGGGAGGCCAGGGATCAGCGGAACCAGCTGACGTTGGCACCAGCCGACAGCGCAAGGGCTGCCAGGCTGGAGATGGCGAGAAGAATCCTCTTCGACATCTGTGCACCTCCATCGAGTTCGTCCCGGTCAGTCGCCGCCGCTAGTTGGCGTCTGCTGGGTTCCGCTTCGCTCGATGTCTGTCTTCCCGAAAGAAGTCGTATCTGGTGCGTGGTAGGTCAGGGCACGAGCCACGGGGGCTCGCAATGTGCGCGTTTCGTCAGCTACGGACGCAGATCGCGGACCTCCCCCGTGCACCGCTCGCTCTGCAGTTGTCAGCCGGACCAGGTACACCATCGGCCGACCAGGCCGACATGAAAGAGGTCGTCGGAGGGTACGCCCAAATGGACGCTGTCCGGCACATTAGAATGAGCCACTTCTGTTGTCCATAGTGCCTTTCACGCCCTCTTCTTGACATCTGCACCACCGTCGACCGTGAAGACCCAGTGAAATCGGGCCATGGCTGCTCTGGTCAGGAGCCGTCCGGCCGTTACGCTGATCGAGTCGAGCAAGGAGACGTCGTGGAGTCGTCCGCGGCCGGAAACGGTGGGGAACTGATGGCCGAGGTCGACCTGCAGATGCGTTCGGGAGGCCTCGACCTGCATCTGGGGTCCACCCGCGAGACGGTCGAGAACGCCATGGCGACCATCCCGGGCATCATCGGGGCGCGGCTGGTCCCGGGCTACGACCGTCCCATCGACGAACTGCACGTGCTCGCGGGCCTCGACAAGCAGCCGAAGCAGGCCGTACGCGACGTCCAGACGCTGCTGATGGCCCGCTACGGCATCACGATCGACCACCGTGTCGTCAGCGTGGTCCAACTCGACGAACTTCCCCGCGCGGTCGGCAACCACGTCGACCGTCTCGTCCTCGAGCGCGTCTCGACCTCGGTGACCACGGCGGGCCTGAACGTCGAGGTGTTCCTGCGCCTCGGCGATCGCGAACTGACCGGCTCGGGCGAGGGCGCACCCACGGGTGCGGGCCGCCACCGCGCACCCGCCGCGGCCACCCTCGACGCCGTCGCGAGTCTGCTCGGTGACCGGGTGAGCCTCGTCCTGCAGGGCGTCGACATCGTCGAGACGCTCGGTCATCGACTGGCCATCACGCTGATCCACATGCGGGCCGGCCGCTACGAGGCCACGCTGACCGGCTGCGCGATCGTGCGCGAGGTCGACGTCGACGCCATCGTGCGCAGCGTCCTCGACGCGCTCAACCGCACCATCGACGACACCGAACGCTAGGCCACCCGGCGTCGCGTCAGCCCTCCTG
>DATHUR010000157.1:0-19134 GCA_035462025.1 Egicoccus sp.
CCGGCCGTGCTCGGTCAGCCAGTTGCTCAGGTCGGGCCCGGCCGGCACGATCCGCGTCGGGTTGATGTCGGCGTGCACCACGTAGTAGTGCCGTTTGATGTCGACGAAGTCGACGGTGTCGCCGAATCCGGGAGTCTGGAAGAGATCCCGCGCGTACGCCCAGAGCACCGGCATCTCGGCCAGCTTCTGCCGGTTGCACTTGAAGTGGCCGTGGTAGACCGGGTCGAAGCGGACCAACGTGGTGAAGAGCCGTACGTCGGCCTCGGTGATCGTGTCACCGACCAGGTAGCGCCGGGTGGCCAGGCGCTCCTCGAGCCAGTCCAGCCGCGAGAACAACTGCTCGTAGGCGCGCTCGTACGACTCCTGGGTGCCGGCGAACCCGGCCCGGTACACGCCGTTGTTCACGTCGCGGTAGACGAGTTCGTTCACCTCGTCGATCTCGTCGCGCAGGTGCTCGGGGTACAGCTGCGGCGCACCCTCGCGGTGGAACTGCTTCCACTGGGTCGACAGGTCCAGCGTGATCTGCGGGAAGTTGTTGGTCACCACCGCGCCGGACGGCACGTCGACGATCGCGGGGACGGTGATACCGCGCTCGTAGTCGGGCAGCGCCCGCTCGTAGGCGTCCTTGAGCCGCGGGATGCCGAGCACCGGGTCGACCCCGCCCGGGTCGAGGTCGAAGGTCCAGCTGTCGGCGTCGTGGGTCGGCCCCGCGACCGCCATGGACAGGGCGTCCTCGAGCCCGAGCAGGCGCCGCACGATGATCGCGCGGTTCGCCCAGGGGCAGGCGCGGCTCACGACGAGGCGGTAGCGGCCGTACTCGACCGGCCAGCCCTCGCGGCCGTCGGCGGTGATGCGCGCCGACAGATAGCGCGTGTCGCGCTCGTAGCTCGGTTCGACATAGGTGGCGTCGTTCATGCGGGCGGGTCCCCTGTCTCGCTCACTTCGTTCGCTCGTTGCCCCCCACCCGGTCCGGCGCGGCGCTGACTCGACGCTATCGGCGGGCCAGCGGCCATGCGCCTAGCGTTCGGGGTCGATAGTCGACCCTCGAGCGCAGGAGGTTCGTCGCCATGGCCGAGACGTCCGGGTCGCCTCCGCGCGGCGTGCAGTTCCCCCTCGTGGACGGCCGCCGCTCCACCAGCGCGACCGGCCGCGAGGTCTTCGCCGCCGCGGCGGCGGCCGTGGACGTCGACCTCGCGCGGCGGATCGCGGACGCCCCGCGCTGGCACGAGACCTACGCCGACCTGCTGCGCGAACTCGTCCGGGCCGACCTGATGCACCCGGACGGCGACCCCGACGCCGTCCCGCGCGCCGGTCTGGCAGCGATCGACGCCGCCTTCACCTACGACCGCGACGGCGCGTCCAGGCCGCTGACCGACGTGTGGGCGATCGACCCCGGGTTCGAACTCGCCACCGTGACGGTCCGGGGCCGCGGCGAGCGGGCCACCGAGGTGGTCGTGCCGCTCGCCGACCGCGAACTGCGCGGCGACCCCTTGAAGCGTCAGCTCGAGGCATGGGACGAGGCCGGAGCCATCGAGCCCTCGGTGGCGTCCGCGGTCGGAGCGGTCATCGACCGACCCGACTGGCTCGATCTGTCGGACCTGACCGTGCTCGTGCTCGGCGCCGCCTCCGAGATGGGGCCGCTGGCCCACCTGGCCCGATGGGGCGCCACCCTCGTCCCGGTCGACCTGCCACGCCCGCACCTGTGGGAGCGGATACTCGCCGCCGTCCGCGACGGCGCCGGGCAGGCGCTGGTACCCGTGCGCCATCCGGTCGACCACGACGACCTCGCCGCCCTCGCCGTCGTGGCGGGCGCCGACGTGGACACCGAACTGCCCGAACTGGCCACGTGGGTCGACACGCTGGGACACCTCGACGTCGCCGGGACCTACGTCTACGCCGACGGTGCCGACAACGTGCGCGTGTCCCTGGCAGCCGACCTGTTGACCCGTCGCCTGGCGGCGCGCGGCGACGGGGTGGTGCTCGCGGGGCTGCTGACCCCGACCGACGTGTACGCGGCACCCGCCGCGGCGGTGGCGGCCGCCCGGCGACGCCTCGCCGACCAGGGCCCGGCGGCCCGCATCGCGCACCGGGCCAGTCGCCGGCGTGGATTCCGTGCGCAGTACACGGACGCGGTCACCACCCCCGGCGGCGCCGCCTACGGGCTGGCCGATTGTCAGGTGCCGCAGCAGGGTCCCAACTATGCCCTGGCCAAGCGGCTGGCGCGCTGGCGGCTGCGGGTCGCGCGGGCCGACGGCACCGCGGTGTCGGCCAACGTCGCACCCGCGACCAGTACCCGCTCGGTGACCAGCAACCGGCTGCTCGCCGCCGCCTACGCCGGCGCCCACCACTTCGGTGTCGAGGTCTTCGCGCCGCCGACCAGCACGGCGCTGATGGCGGCACTGCTGGTGCGCGACCTGCGCGATCCGGCGGCCCCCGGCCGTCCCGACACCACCCTGGACCACCCGCTGGCGCTGTTCGCCGACACGGCCGCGCACGGGGGGCTGTGGCGCATGGCGTGGGCGCCACGTTCGGTCCTGCCGCTGGCCGCCGTCGCCGGCCTGCCCGCGACCCTGCGCCGCTGACGCTCGACCCTCACCCGCAGGCCGGTCGCATCACCGTGCCTCGGTGCGGCGCGGCAGCAGCAGGCGTGCGGCGGCGAAGGTCACCACGGCGATCGCGAGCAGGGCGCCGAACAGTCCGATGTGCGTGGGTTGCTGGAGCAGCATCAGGTCCTGCAGGCCGAGGAAGCCGTGGGTGGCCGGCAACAGGTACGAGATCCACTTCATCGGGAACCCGATGCGATCGAGCGGCATGAACAGCCCCGAGAAGAAGATGGTCGTCAGCAGCAACAGCATCGACAGTTGCACCGCCTGCGAATCGGTGCTCGACGCCGCCGCCACGAGGAACCCGATGCCGATGGCGGCGATCAGGGTCATCGCGAGCAACCCGGCGAACGTCAGCCACTGGATCGGCAGCGGCACGCCGAACACCGCGACGATCAGGGCGGTCAGGCCGACCGCCGCGATGGCGCCGAGCAGCAGGAACGCCACCGTCTTGCCGGCCAGACGCTCACCCATAGTCGCCGGCGAGACGCGCAGCACCTCCAGGGTGCCCGCCCGGCGTTCCCGTACGAGCGCGAGCGCCGCGAACGTGATGCCGAGATGTTGCAGCATCAGGGCGAGCACCCCGGGGGCGAAATAGCGGTCGAGGGTGATGTCCACCGGGGTCTGCGCCTCGATGGAGGCGTCGAAGGGTGCGACCGCGATCGCGGGGTCGATGGCCTGGACCTGGGCGATGACCCCGTCGAGTTCGTCGAGCGTCGTCCCGGCTTGATCGAGTTGGGCGATGCCGTCGATGCGGGCGAGTTGTTCGAGTTGGTCCGCGGCGGTCCGCAGCGTGTCGGCGAGGTCGTCGGGGCCGCCGAGCAGACCGACGAGGCCGCGCAGGCCGCCGCCGGACTCGAGCAGGTCGGCCAGTCCCGCGATCTGTGGGGCCAGGTCGGCCGCCGTGCGCTGTGCCGCCTCGATGTCACCGTCGTCGACGTTGGTCCGCAGCGCCTGGAGTTGCTCGCGCGCCAGCGCGAGTTCGTCGTCGACCTCGGCGGTCCGCTCCTGCGCGACGACGAGGACCTGGCGCAGCACCTCGTCGTTGATCTGCGAGACCGCGATGTCGGACGCGACCCGGATCTGTTCGAAGGTGACCGGGTCGAGGCTGCGGTGGTGGACCTCGATCACGGCCTGCTCGCTGGCTTCGAGGGCCCCCATCGCGTCGTCGGGCAGGACGATGACCAGGTCGACCGCGCCCGCTTCGAGATCGCGAACGGCCTGGTCGCGGTCGGCGCTGGTGCCCTGGTAGTCGAGCGACGCGGGTTGCTCGGCGCGCAGGAAGTCGTCCACCCGGGCGGTCAACGGGTCGTCGTCGGCGCCGACGACCAGGGTCTGCAGGGGCGGCAGCGTCGCGTCGTAGCCGATCCCGAACAGAAACAGCACCAGGAACGGGCCGAGGACGAGCATCAGCAGCAGGCGCGGTTGGCGGATGGTCGAGACGCTCTCGCCACGCGCGAACGCCCCGACCCGGACCAGGCTACGCATCGGCCGCACCTTCCGCCCCGGCGCGGTAGCGCTCGAGCAGGTGCACGAACACGTCGTCGAACGTCGCCTCCGCGGGAGGATGGTCGCCGTAGGCCGCCTCGCGCAGCCCCTGGGGCGTGTCGACCACGACGATCCGACCGTCGATCAGGAAGGCGACGAGGTCGCAGTCGGCGGCCTCCTCGACGTACTGGGTGGTGACGAAGATCGTGGTCCCGCCGTCGCGCAGGGTCTGCAACCGGTCCCAGATGCGGCGGCGGAGCAGGGGGTCGACCCCGGCGGTGGGCTCGTCGAGGAACAGCAACTCGGGCTGATGCACCAGCGCGGCGGCCAACGCGAGCCGGCGCTGCTCACCGCCGGAGGCTCGCGACAGCCGCACCTTCTGACGGTCGCGGATGTCGAGGAACTCGAGCGTCTGGTCGATCCGCGCCCGCGCCGCGCGGGACCGCCTGCCGGGCAGCCAGCGGGAGCGGGTCGGCAACCCGTACAGCGAGGCCATCAGGTGCAGGTTGTGACGCATCGTCAGTTCGGGGAAGAACGCGGCCTGCTGCGGCAGGTACCCGAGACGCCGGCGGGTGGCCGGGTCGAAGCCGACCGGGTCGTGGTCGAGGACACGGATCACACCCCGGTCAGGGCGGTCCATGCCCAGCAGCAGACGCACGGTGGTCGACTTGCCCGACCCACTCGGACCGATCAGCCCGAAGATGGTGCCTTCCGGCACGACCAGCGACAGGCCCTGGACCCCGACGTCGTCGAAGGTCCTCCACGCGTCCTCGGCCACCACGACCGCCGAGCGTTCGGCGGCCAGCCCACGCGTCTGTGCCAGGGCATCCGACGTCATCCTGCCTCCCCTCGGCGTCCGGCTCCGCAGCGGACGGCCCGGGCGAGCGTAGGCAGGCCCCCGATGGCTCCGACCCGCCCCACCCGGCCCAACGTCCGGGCCGTCGAGTGGCACTGCCGTCAGCCCGTACCTTGCGCGGGTCACTGTTGGGGTGACGAACGGACAAGGACAACTGATGCTGGACGAGAAGGTCGCGCCGTCGTTCGAGGAAGTCGTGCGCCGCAACCCGGGTGAAGCCGAGTTCCACCAGGCCGTGCGGGAGGTCCTCGAGTCGCTCGGCCCGGTGCTGGCCAAGCACCCCGAGTACGCCGACCACAAGATCATCGAGCGCGTCTGCGAACCCGAACGCCAGATCATCTTCCGCGTGCCATGGCAGGACGACACGGGCGAGGTCCAGATCAACCGCGGCTTCCGGGTCGAGTTCAACTCGGCCCTGGGTCCCTACAAGGGCGGGCTGCGGTTCCACCCGTCGGTCTACCTCGGTATCGTCAAGTTCCTCGGCTTCGAGCAGATCTTCAAGAACGCGCTGACGGGCATGCCGATCGGCGGCGGCAAGGGCGGTTCGGACTTCGATCCCAAGGGTCGCTCCGACGACGAGATCATGCGGTTCTGCCAGAGCTTCATGACCGAGCTGTACCGCCACATCGGCGAGTACACCGACGTCCCCGCCGGTGACATCGGCGTCGGCACCCGCGAGATCGGCTACCTGTTCGGCCAGTTCAAGCGGATCACCAACCGCTACGAGTCGGGCGTGCTGACCGGCAAGGGCACCGCCTGGGGCGGCGCGCTCGTGCGCACCGAGGCGACCGGCTACGGGACGGTGATCTTCGCCAGCGAGATGCTCAAGGCGCGTGGCGAGTCCTTCGACGGCAAGACGTGCGTGGTGTCGGGTTCGGGCAACGTCGCGATCTATGCCATCGAGAAGGTCCACCAACTCGGTGGGAAGGTGGTCGCCTGCTCGGACTCGGACGGGTTCGTCCACGACCCTGACGGCATCGACCTCGCGCTGCTCCGTCAGGTCAAGGAGGTCGAGCGGGCCCGCATCTCGGCCTACGCCGAGCGTCGCGGGGTCCGGTTCGTCCCGCGCGGCAACATCTGGGACGTTGCCTGCGACGTCGCCCTGCCGTGTGCCACCCAGAACGAGTTGACCGGCAAGGACGCCGCCGCGCTGGTCGAGGGCGGCTGCGCCGTGGTGGCCGAGGGCGCCAACATGCCGTGCACGCCCGAGGCCGTGCGAACCTTCCACGAGGCCGGGATCGCGTTCGGGCCCGGGAAGGCCGCCAACGCCGGCGGCGTCGCGACCTCGGCACTCGAGATGCAGCAGAACGCTTCGCGCGACAGTTGGAGCTTCGGCTACACCGAGAAGCGGCTGACCGAGATCATGGCCGAGATCCACCGCACGACCTACGAGACCGCCGACGAGTACGGCGCCCCGGGCAACTACGTCGCCGGCGCCAACATCGCCGGGTTCCTCCGCGTCGCCGAGGCGATGGTCGCCATGGGACTCGTCTAGTCAGAAACGCTCAAGTTGTACCGGGGACTAGCCGACAGGGAGGGGGTGGACCAGGAGTGATCCCGTGAGCCGACTCGATCGGGCGATGCACGAGGCGCGTACGCGCTTCGCCGTGGACGAGGTGCCCGTGGTGTGCCTGCTCGGCCGCGAGGCCGAGGGTCGGCGCCACCGACTGGTCGTGCTGACCGACCACCGGTTGCTGGTCGTCGGGCGCGGCACCGAACCGCTGATCGAACTGTCCGCGGACCTGACCCGACCGGTCTACGACGCGGCAGATCGCACGCTGCGGCTCGAGGACCCGACCCAGACCGTGGTCATCCGCGAGGTCGAGGCGGGACCGGCCGCACTGCTCGCCGACCTGGTGCGCTGGCGTCACGGCGCACCGCCCCCGCCGCGCCGGCTGACGCTGGTCGCGACCGGCTGACCCGCCCGGACGCCTCCACCACTCCGGCACGTCGCAGGCATTAGCGTGTACGCGGTTGCCGCCCCCTGGCGGCGCGGGAGGCGTGGAGATGAACCGTCGAGCCAGTCTGCCGGGAGTCGATGCCCTGTTCGGCTCGTCCGACCCCGCCCACCTGCACGAACCCGACGACCCGTCCGACGCTCCGCAGCGCCCGGGCCTGCAGGCCATCGTGGCCGAGAGCGACGCCGTCCGGTCGGTCAGAGCCGGGCTGCCCGCCGATGTCCCGGCACCCGATCCGACGGTCACCGCGCTGCTGCGCTGGCTGGTCGCGACCTGTCTCGCGCACACGGTCGTCGAGATCGGCTCGGCCGGCGGGGTGTCCGGCGCGGTGCTGCTCGAGGCGATGCCCGAGCGGGCGGTCCTGACCTCGATCGAACCCGATGCTCACGCGCACGGCGTGGCGACGGCGGCGTACCGCACCGTGGGCGCGGGCTCGCGGGTGCGCTCGATCCACGGTGAACCCGAGGCCGTGCTGCCACGTCTGTCCGACGGCGGCTACGACCTCGTGCTGTGGCAGACCGGGGTCACCGATGCCGACGATGCGCGTTCGCACGCGGCCCGGCTGCTGCGCGACGGCGGGGTGCTCGTCGCGCGTGGGCTGGTGGCGGACGGCGCCGGACGCACGCAGGCCGAGGCGTTGGTGTCCGGCCTGCTCGACGACGAGACCTTCGAGGTGGCGGTGCTGCCGGTCGACGGCGGTGTCGTGCTCGCCACCAGGCGCGGCCCCGACGGGCCGACCTAACCGTCGCGTTCGTCGCGCAGGCGCTCGTCGAGTCGCCGCAGGAAGTCGGGGTCGTCGTCGGGTCCCCGGGGGGCGCGCGAGGGTGGTGGCGACGCGGGACGGTCGCGCCCGACGGGGTGGTTGCCGGGCTGGCGCCGCGGCCCGGGCGTACCGAACGGTGCGGTGGCGCCACCTCCGCCGGGCGCGGCGCCCTGACGCGTGGGGCGGCCCGCCAACAGCCACACCATGCCGCCGATACCCCACAGCAGCACCACGAGCAACACCCAGGCGAGCTTCGGCAGGTTGCGGACCTCGTGTTCGTCGGTGAGCACGACGTCGAGCAGGCAGTAGAAGGTGAAGGCGAACAGCAGCAGCGACATCACGCCGTACAGCATGGCCGTCCCTCCTGCCGTGGCCCGTCACCGATGGTACGCCTCGCGGTGCGCGCTGGAGACGTCGTCCGCGACCGGGACCGAGATGACGGCCTCGGCGTCGGTGTCGGGCGGGTCTCCGGGCTCGACGGTGACCAGCCGGGTCAGGGTCACCCAGCCGGCCATGCACAGGGCGGTGTCACAGCCGGAATCCGGATCCCCGCCCCGGTCGGCAACCGTGAGCGTGAGGGCCTCGTCCGCGACGTCGGCCGAGGCGAGGTGAAAGTACCCGAAGCGGTCCAGGCCGGCCCATCGCGCACCGCGCAGTTCGTCGCGCGCATACGAGGGCACGTTGACGTTTAGGACCGTGCCGGCCTCCTGCCGCAGCATCCAGTCGGCCACCGAGACGGCGACGTCGACGGCGGTGTCCCACCGGCGATCCTCGACCGGGATCCCGTCGACGTCGAGGCTGACCGCCAGGCCGCTGCCGCCGAAGGTCGCTGCCGTCAGCGCGCCACCGACGGTGCCCGAGTGGAGCACCGAGTGGCCGGTGTTGATGCCGGCGTTCACACCCGAGACCACCAGTTGCGGCGCCGGACCGAAGGCACCCATCGACCCGGCCATCACCGCCAGGCCCGGCGGTCCGTCCAGTGCGTAGGCCTCGACCCCGTCGATGTCGGCCCGACGCAGGCCGACGCCGACGTCGGGGTCGTAGCGCCCGATGCCGGTACCGGTCCCGCTGAGGTCGGTCGACGGCGCCGCGACGACGACGTCGCCGAAGCGCTCGGCCAGCGCCACCGCGAGCAGGCGCAACCCGGGCGAGTGGATGCCGTCGTCGTTGGTCACCAGGATGCGCCCGGGGCGTCGCACGACGGTCGGCCTGCCGACCTCGATCGTGCCGTCCGCGTCGCGGTCCAGCCGGCGGGTGAACTCGTCGGTCATCCGTCGTCCTCCTCGATGCGTTCCACCTCGACGCGCCTGAGCAGTTCGTCGACCAGTCCGGCGCTCGCTCCCCCGCTGCCACGGCGGGTGATGTTGGCGGCCCCCGCGGCCCAGGCTCGGGCCAGCATGGGTTCGGTGTCGATGCCGGCGACGACGCTGGCGGCGAACGCGGCGGTCATCGAGTCCCCGGACCCCTGCGAGTCGACCTTCTCGAGTTCGGGACCGGTCACGCGGTAGGTCCCGTCCGGGAACCGTGCCACGACCGGATTGTGGCTCCGGGAGATCACCACCGCCTTCGCCCCGCGTTGCTGGAGGCTGCGGGCCGCCCGCAGGGCGCTGGCCTCGCTGCGGTCGCCGGCCTCGATCAGGCCGTCCGCGACCAGGTCGCCGTCGCTGACCTTGAGCACCTCGAGGGAACCACCGTCGAGGTACGCGGCGAGTTCCTCGTCGTGGAAGTCGCCGACCACTTGGACGCCGTAGCGCTCGAGGTCACGCCCGAGCCGGCCGTAGAACGACGTCGGCACCGAGCGCTCGGGGAACTGGCCCGTGACCACGCAGGTGCCCGCCGACAGCGCCATCTCGAGCGTGACGTTGTACAACTCGTCGGTTTCGTGACGGGACAGCACCGGTGGTGCCGTGCGTGCCAGGCGGTGCCGTTCGTCGCTGTCGCGCCGGTCGGTGATCTCGACGGGGGACGCGGCCGAGGTCGCGACCGCCCGCAGGTCGATGCCCCACTCGGCGCTCAGGCCCTGGAAGGCCCGTCCGCTCTCGCCCCCGACCGGGGCGCAGACGACGGGTGACTGCCCGAGCTGGCGCAGCATCCGGGCGATCCAGATGCCCTGGCCACCGGCGTGCAGGTGGATGTCGTCGGCGTCCTGGACGTTGCGCTCGATCGTGACCGTCAGCCACACCGACGGGGCGAACACCGCGATCGTCGCTGCCATGGCACGTCTTTCGGACCGCGGCCGGCATGCGCCGACCAGCAGGCCCATGCTTACGCGACGAGCAGCACCGTGGGCGTCGCGCCGCGGCCGGTCAGCCGGGGGCCACGTGCGACACGGTGGTCAGTCGTGGTGGAGGTCGATCACCAGCCGCTGCGGGTCGTCGAGGCGTTCGACCACGTAGGGCGCCTCGGCATCGAGACCGACGAAGAACAGGTGGTAGCCCTCGAAGATCGAGTCATGCACCACCTCGACGACCGTGCCGTCGGCCGGCCCGTCGACGTCGTCGGTGAACACCTCGACGTCCGGCGGCAGATCGGGAGGCAGCGCGACGCCGCTGATCGACACGGCCAGGTACGCCTCGCCGTCCACCTCGGCCTCCTCACCGGAACCCTGCGAGGTGGGGACGTCGACGTAGCGGACGTCCCAGCCGACCGTGCCGTCGTCGCCGCCGATGTCGAACACGACCCGGTCGAAGCCGTCGTGCGCGGCGACACGCACGTCGACGACCGCCAGGAGGCCGCCTCCGTCGGGCTCGGCCCGGGCCGGGTCGGTCCCGGGCGTGCCCTCGAGCGGTGGGGCCGCCTCCTCGCTCGCCGTGGGGGACGGCTCGGGCTCGTCGGTCGCGTCGTCGGTCGAGGTCGGCTCGGGTTCGCTCGGGTCGGGTTCCTCGGACGGTGCCGGTTCCTCCGAGACGACCGGTTCGGACGGCTCGCCCTCGCGGCTGGCGATGCAGCCGGTGAGCGTCACGGCCAGCACGGCGGCGACAAAGCGGGAGATGCGGGTCGAGCGCACGGCAGCCTCCTCGCGCCGGGCGCCCCAGGTGGGCCGCGTTCGGCGCGTCATCCGGTCCGACGCACCAGGGCACGCCGAGGTTGCATCGACGCTAGATGATCGCCAGGTCCGGTGACCCACATGGCACGAACCGCCGTTGTGGCACGAGTCCTCGCCACCCCGACGTTCTCAGCTCGGCGTGAACAGGTAGTTCCGGGTCCGTTCGGTGACGGTCTCGACCGGCTCCCAGCGTCCGTCCCACAGCGTGGACATCCGGTAACCGAGGCGGGTCATCAGGTCCACGACGGTGGCGCCGTCGGCACCGAACTTGCCCAGGTGCCGGTCCTCGATCTCGATCAGCAGGATCGGACGGAACCGGCGGATGGTCTGCTCGGCTCCGCGCAGGACGGCCGGCTCGTAGCCCTCGACGTCGATCTTGATGACGTCGATGCGGTCGAGGCCCGCCTCGTCCACGACCGAGTCGAGGGTGAACACGTCGACCCGCAGGCGCCGGTCGCCGGCGAACTCGGCGTTCGGGCCCAGTCCGTCGGCGTCATCGGTGAGGAACGCCCGGCCGTGGACGGGCAGGCCGCGGCGCGTCGGCAGGCTCATCGTGCCCTGGCGCACCTCGTCACCCAGCGCGTGCGGGCGCACCGTGACGTTGGCGGCGCCGAGCCAGCGCAGCATGCGGATCAGGAACCGACGCGGACCGGGCAGCGGTTCGAAGGCCAACACCCGCCCGGTCCGACCGGCGCGGCTCGCGAAGGTGAGAGTGTAGAGCCCGTACTCCGCGCCGATGTCGCAACAGATGTGGCCCTCACCGAGGAAGTCGTCGAGCGCGGCCACTTCCGGTTCCACGGGCACGGGTGACGACGCCAGGCGTCGGACGAGCCGGGCGGCGAGGCGCAGGCGTCGGCCGGGCATGGGTGCGGACGTCACGATGGACCTGGGCTCGGAGGACGAAGGACGATCGAGGGCGGGTGGACACTAGCCGGGCACGGTTCAGGGACGCGTCGTGACCTCGCGGCGGCGCTGCTCGAGGAAGCGGACCTCGGCCGCATTGGTGGCCAGGCCGGCCGCCCGTGCGTACGCGTCGGCAGCCTCGACGCGACGGCCGAGTCGACGCAGCAGGTCGGCACGGGTCGCGTGCAGCAGGTGGTAGCCGTCGAGGTCGAGCCCCGCGATCGCGTCCAGGGCCGCCTCGGGACCGACCACCTCGGCGAGCGCGACCGCGCGGTTGAGCGCGACGACCGATGTCGGCGCAATGGCCATGAGCTGGTCGTACAGGGCCAGGATCTGGCGCCAATCGGTGGCGTCGGCGGTCGGCGCGTCGCTGTGGACGGCGTTGATGGCGGCCTGGAGTTGGTAGGGGCCGGGCCGGTTGCGTCGCAGGCAGGCGCGTACGAGCGCCTGGCCCTCGGCGATCAGGTCGGCATCCCACCGCGTGCGGTCCTGGTCGGCCAGCAGCACCAACGATCCGTCGGGGCGGGCACGGGCAGGCTGCCGTGACGCGCTCAGCAGCATCAGCGCGAGCAGGCCGACGACCTCGGGCTCGTCGGGCATCAGCGCGACGAGCAGCCGGCCGAGCCGGATCGCCTCGTCACACAGGTCGGTGCGGACGAGGTCGTGCCCGGCCGTCGCGCTGTAGCCCTCGTTGAAGACGAGGTAGACCACCGCCAGCACCCCGGCCAGGCGGTCGGGCAGTTGGTGGTCCTCGGGGACGCGGTAGGGGATGTTGGCGGCCTTGATCTTGCGCTTGGCGCGGACCAGGCGTTGGGCGAGCGTGGCCTCGGGCACCAGGAACGCGCGGGCGATCTCGGCGGTCTCGAGGCCGCCGAGCAGGCGCAGGGTCAGCGCGATCTGGGCATGCTGGACCAGTGCCGGGTGGCAGCAGGTGAAGATCAGCCGCAGCCGGTCGTCGTGCATGAACGCCTCGCCCTCCTCCCCCGGTTCGCCGGCGTCGTGCATCCGAACGGCCTCGGCCTGGCGGTCGTCGCGCTGCGACTCGCGCCGCAGCCGGTCGATCGCGCGGCGCCGCGCGGTCGTAGTGATCCAGCCGCCCGGGTTGGGTGGCATCCCGCGTTCGGGCCAGGTCCGTGACGCGACGGCGAATGCTTCCTGGACGGCGTCCTCGGCGAGGTCGATGTCGCCGAGGACGCGGACCAGGGTGGCCACGACCTGCCCGTACTCGCGCCGGAAGACCGCGGCGATCGCGTCGCTCAATCCTCGGACTCGTCCTGCAGCGGCCGGACCTCGACCGCACCCTGGCAGGCCTTCGAGCCCTTGGCGGCCCACGCGAGCGCCGCGTTCTGATCGGGCGCCTTGATGACCCAGAAGCCGCCGAGGTGTTCCTTCGACTCGGCGAACGGGCCGTCGGTCGTCACGACGTCCCCGCCCTCGTTGCGGACCACGGTGGCGACATCGGGTGCCTCGAGCCCGCAGGCGAACACCCAGGCGCCGGCGGCCTGCACCTCGCGGTTGAACGCGTCGACGTCGCTGAACATCTGCTGCATCTGCTCGGGGCTCGGCGTCGGCTCACCCTCGACGTGGTGCACCGACAACATCCACTGCTTCATGGGTCTCTCCTGTTGGTGTCGGCCGACCCGGTGTCGGCCTCCCACCATGCCTACGAACCGGCGGGGCCGGAATCGACAGCCCCGCCGGATCGTCTTCAGTCGTCCTCGTCATCGTGGAACGGCCGCACCTCGATCGGGCACGTCGTCGCCCGCGACAGCTTCTCGCCCCAGGCGAGCGCCTCGTCGAGGTCGCTGACGTCGATCACGCTGAAGCCGCCCAGCACCTCGCGGGTCTCGGCGAAGGGTCCGTCGGTGGTCAGCACGTCTCCGCCGCGGGCGTGGACGACCGTCGCGGTGCTCGGGTGGTGCAGACCGCCACCGAACACCCAGGCCCCGGCGTTCTGCAGCTCGGAGTGGACGCGGTCCACCTCGGCGGTGATCCGGGTCAACTCGTCGGGGCTCGGCGGCGTGGATCCGGCCGGGTAGTACACCGACATCAGGTAGCGCGTCATCATCGATCTCCTCGGGTGAGGGCACCGGCCCGTTGCCGGCACCTCACCCTCCCCACGAACGGGACCGGCCCGGTTCGACGTTTTCGCGAAGCGTGTTCAGGTGCGGCGACGGTTGCTCTCCTCGACCCAGTTCTCGAGCAGGTCCTGTGCCGCAACGAGGTCGTCGACCACCAGGTCGGCGTCGTGCAGGGCCTCTTTCGGATGCGTCGTGGCGACCGCCATCACGACCGCTCCGGCGGCACGTGCGGCGGCGATCCCGCTGGGGGCGTCCTCGACGACCAGACACAGCCGCGGCGCCACGCCCAGTTCGGCAGCGGCCAGGAGATAGCCCTCGGGCGACGGCTTGCCCTGCGCCACATCGGTGCCACCGACGACCACCTGCGGCGCGAAGCAGCCGAGGTGGCGGAGGTAGTGGCGGGCACGTTGCTGCTCGGTCGAGGTGACCACAGCCCACTGGCCGTGCGCAGCGGTCTCGGTCGCCGACAAGGCCCCAGGCTGCAGCCGGATCTCGTCGACCCCGGCGTCGAGCAGTGCGTCGAGGCGGCGCAGTTCGTTCGCGGTTTCGAGGTGACCGGCGACCTCGCTGAGCGTGTCCTCGGGCCGGCGGCCGAACGTTGCGGCGAACACGGCGTCCGGGTCGAGGTCGTGGGTCCGGGCCCACTCATGCCACACGCGACGGTGCAGCGCCAGGGTGTCGAGCAGGACGCCGTCGAGGTCGAAGATGATCGCCATGGCGAAACCCTACGTCGCGTTGCGCGCGGCGGACGGCAGGCTCAGGCGGGAAAGCTCCGGACGGACTGCCCGAGGGAATCGAGCCGGTAGCGCAGACCGCTCTCCGCCAGCAGGGTCTCGAGGGGGTGGACGTCGGCGGGCAGCACGATCACGTCGAAGGTGGCGCCGTCGGCGTCGTATGCGCCGGGCGCGACGGCGGCGAGATCGGTCGCGGCCGTCCATACGCGCAGGCGGTGCTCGATGCGGCCGGCGTCCTCGTGCCCGACCGCCACCGCGAACTGCTGCACCGTTCGACGGCGCAGGCGCGTCGCCGCGGCCACCGCGTCGGACACCGCACCGCCGTAGGCACGGGTCAACCCACCGGTTCCGAGCAGGGTGCCGCCGAACCAGCGGGTCACGACCGCGACCACGTCGGTCAGGTCGGCGCCCCGGAGGACGGCGAGCATCGGGGCGCCGGCTGTGCCTGACGGTTCGCCGTCGTCGTTCGAGCGCTGGCGCTGGCCGTCGGGGCCGACCACGAGGGCCGTGCAGTGGTGGCGGGCGTCGTGGAACTCGCGGCGGACCTCGGCGATGACCGTCTCGGCGGCCTCGAGGTCGGCGGCCGGACGCAGGTCGGCCAGGAACCGCGAGCCCTTCACCTCGGACTCGGTCCGGACCGCGGCGACGATCGTGTCGAGCGGATCGGTCGGAACCGGCGGATCGGGTGGCTCTTTCGCGCCGGGCACTACGCGCCGGTGGCCGCGCGGGCACGGATGCGCCGCTGGACGGGGTCGGCGGGCTTGGACCCGGATGTCACGACGAGGTCGTCGAGCAACCGGCGCGTCGCCGAGGCGATCTCGGCGACGGCGGCGTCGAACGCCTCGGTGTTGGCGGCGGACGGGACCCGGTAGCCGCTGATCTTGCGCACGTACTGCAGCGCGGCGTCGCGGATCTCGTCCTCGGTGGCAGGGGGCTCGGCGCCCCGCAACTGTTGGATGGATCGGCACATGCCGGCCAGCCTACGCCGATCCGATCCGCCGCGACCTACGCTGGCGGCCTTCGGTTGGGGGGCGGGCGTGATGCGTGGAGCGAGCAAGGATCGTGGTCCGGCGATGGCGTGGCTCGGGGCCGTGGGTGGGCTGGGCGCGGCCGTGCTGTACCTCGCCGCCATCGCCGCGCAGGGCGGGGTGCAGGATGGCGACGGTCCGATGGCGGCGCTCGTTGCCGGTTCGTTCCTGGTGACCGCGGGCGCGTGTGCGGCCGCCGCGATGACATCGAGACGCCGACCCGCCGTCGTCCTGCTGGCGCTCGCGCTCGTGCCGCCGCTGGTCTGGGGTGTGCTCGCCATCTTCTCGATCGGCGCGGGTTTCCTCGCGCTGGCCGCCGTCGTGGGCGTCGCCCTCGTCCAGACCTTCGACATCCCGAAGAAGGGCTTGACCTCTAGTTAGGTTGAGGTCTTACGGTCCGCCGCGTTCACCCCGAACGTGGAGGATCGAGATGCCCATCGCCATCGTCACCGGCGCGTCGCGCGGGCTCGGCCGCGCCTTCGCCGCCGACCTCGCCCGCGCCGGCTGGGACCTGGTCGTCGACGCCCGCGACGCGACCGCCCTGGCCACCGCCGCCGCGTCCTGGAACGCCGACACACGCGTGGTCCCCGTGCCCGGCGACGTCACCCACCCGGCCCACCGCAGCGACCTCGCGTCGGCGGCGGCCGGCCTCGGTGGCCTCGACCTGCTGGTCAACAACGCCGGCGCGCTGGGACCGTCCCCGCTGCCGGCCGTGGCCGAGCTGGCGCCGCAGGCGCTGCGCGAGCTGTGGGAGGTCAACGTGGTTGCTCCCCTCGCGCTGATCGGCCGCGTGCTGCCGCTGCTGCGGGCACGGCGCGGCGCCGTCGTGAACCTCACCTCCGACGCCGCCGTCGAGGCCTACCCGGGCTGGGGCGGCTACGGGCCGACCAAGGTGGCACTCGACCACGCCGGGCGGGTGCTCGCCGTCGAGGAACCCGACATCGACGTCTACGCGTTCGACCCCGGCGACGTCCGCACCGACATGCACCAGGCCGCCTTCCCGGACGAGGACATCTCCGACCGGGCCGACCCCGGCGACGTCGCACCGGCGCTGCGCCGCCTCGTCGGACGCAGGCCGCCGAGCGGGCGGTACCGGGCCGTCGAGGTGCTCGCGGTCACCGAGGTCGGCGCATGAACGCCGCGACGGCCGATGCCGGGTTCGCGTTCGAACTGCCGCCGGGGCGCGACGCCACGGCACCGCCCGAGGCGCGCGGCCTCGCCCGCGACGAGGTCCGGCTGCTCGTCGCCCGCCCCGACAGGATCGAACACACCCGCTTCCGGACCCTGCCGGCCCACCTGCGGCCCGGCGACCTCGTCGTGGTCAACACCTCTGCGACCCTGCCCGCCGCCCTCGACGGGCTACGGCGGGGATCACGGCCGGTCGTGGTGCACGTCGCCGGCCCCCACCCGGATGACGACGCCGCGTGGGTCGTCGAGTTGCGACGACCCGACGGCAACGGCCCCGAACGCGACGGCCGGAGTGGCGAGGTCGTGCGGCTGCCGGGCGAGGTCGGGCTGCGCCTGGTCGCGCCGCACCCCGACCCGCTCGTACGCGTCGGCAGCCGGCTGTGGCGGGCGCACCCCGACCCGCCGCAACCGCACGAGCTCTACCTGCTCGAACACGGGCGGCCGATCACCTACGGCTACCTGGCCGGTCGTTGGCCCCTGGAGGTCTACCAGCCCGTCCACGCCCGGGCGCCGGGCAGCGCCGAGATGGCCAGCGCCGGGCGACCCTTCACCGCCCGTCTGCTGGTCGACCTCGTCGCCCGCGGCATCCAGGTCGCACCCGTGGTGCTGCATGCGGGCGTGTCGTCGCCGGAGGCCGACGAGCCACCGCAGCCCGAGCGGTTCGTCGTGCCGACGACGACCGCGCGCCTCGCCACCCACACGCGCGCCGACGGTGGTCGCATCGTCGCCGTTGGGACGACCGCGGTGCGGGCGCTCGAGTCCGCGGCCCGCGAGGACGGCGCGATCCGCGCGAGCCGTGGCTGGACCGACCTGGTGCTGTCGGCGCAGCGCCCGGCCCGGGTGGTCGACGGCCTCGTGACGGGCTGGCATGCGCCCGGCGCGTCGCACCTCGCGTTGCTCGAGGCGGTCGCCGGGCCGGAACTCGTCGAGCAGGCGTACACCGCGGCGCTCGACGACGGCGACTACCTGTGGCACGAGTTCGGCGACAGTTGCCTGTTGCTGCCGTGACGGTCAGGCCGGCATCCGCAGCGGCGTGCCGTCGAGCGCAGCGTCGGCCGCCAACCTCCCGCAGGCCGTGCCGACCACGTTGCCGTGGCCGCTGTAGCCGCCCACCACGTACACCCCCGGGCGCAGCTCCTCGCAGACCGGCAGCTTGTCGGGCGTGAATCCGGCCCGCGCCGCCCACCGGTGGGTGACGCGCGCGGTCACGCCGAACCGCCGCAGTTCGCTGTCGAGGTGGCCTTGAACGACGGCGGAGGGAACCGGCGGCGCACCCTCGTCGTCGACCCCGCGGTCACGGAACCCGCCGAGCAACACCTCGCCCGTCGTCAGTTGCTGGGCGTAGTCGTACCCCCAGCGCCGGTAGACCGGGCGCGGCAGCCGCACCCCACGGTCGGGTGCGGTGGCGAGCATCTGCAGGCGCACGCTCTGCACCCTCCCGACCAGTTCGGGCAGCAGCAGTTCGAGACCACCGTCGACGGCCACGATCACCCGATCCGCCTCGATCACGACGTCGCCGCCGCGGACGACACCCGGCTCGATCGCGTCGACCTGGAACGGGGCGTGCAACCGCGCCCCCGCCGCCAGCGACCGCTCGGCGAGCACGGCGCAGCGGGCGTGCGGGTCCATCGCGGCGTCGGTCGGGATCAGCACGCCCACGCCCTCGGGGCCCTCGTACGCCTCAGCCGGCAGCGCGTCGGCCCGCATCTGCGCCAGCATCCGCTCGCAGTCGGCCGCCTCGGCGTCGTCGGCGGCGATGCGCAGGGCTCCAGCCCGGCGGGCGACGTCGGCGGGCAGGTCGTCGAGGGTGCGCGCGAGTTCGTCGAGGGTCCAGCGGTACAGCGCGACCGCGCGTCCGCGGCCGTACGCGGCGACCGCGTCGTGGTGGAACCGGGCAAGCCCGGCCAGCAGGAACCCACCGTTGCGGCCGGCCGCGCCGGCGGCGATGCCATGGGCGTCGACCGCGACGACGTCGGCGCCGCGTGCGGCGAGGTGCGCCGCCGCGGTCAGCCCCGAGGCGCCGAGGCCGACCACGCAGACCTCGGCCCCGGTCGGGCCGCTCAGCGGTGCCGTCGCGGGGAGCGCGTGGGCCGCGGGACCGATGCTCCCCCAGGCCGGTGCCGGCCCCGGCCCGTCGGGGTGGGCGGTCGGGTCGATCACAGGGTGCGGACGGGAATCAGGAACAGGAAGCCGGCGACGAGGGCGATCAACGGCAGGACGATGCCGACGACGCCGAGGACGATGCCGGCCGTGGCCAGCCCCTCGCCGCGCTGGCGACCACCGGACGCGCGGATCTCCTGTTTGGCGAGGACGCCCAGGACGATCGCGGCGATCGAACTCAGCCCACCCATCCAGACCACGGACGCGACCAGCGAGGCGATCGCCAGCGGGTTGAGGTCACCGGTGCGCGTCGCCGTCGCCGGTGCGTCGGCCGCCCACGGGGGCACGGCGGGCTTGGGACGACGTTGCTCGGCCCACCCGTCGCC
>DATHUR010000158.1:0-19347 GCA_035462025.1 Egicoccus sp.
GCGACCGACGCCGACGACCCGCGAGTGACGCGGTGGGTGGCGCACCTCGAGCGCGCCCTCGGGTTGGCGGACTTCGGGCCGGTGGACCCCAGCGGCGGCGTCACGGCACGGCGTTTCGCTCGGGTCCACGCTGCGGCACAGGCCCGCGGCTACGTCCCCGAGACGGCGGTGTCGGCGGCCGTGGATGCGGCGCTCGCGGGTCTGGGCGAGGTCGCGGCCGAAGCTCCGGCGGCGGCCAGTCCGACCATCGCGGTGCGGTCCGCGGCGGCGTGACCGACGCGGCAGTTCACAGCGTCGCGAAGAGGCCGTCGACGAACAGGTCGGGGTCGAACGGGGCGAGGTCGTCGATGTCCTCGCCGAGGCCGACGAGCTTGACCGGCAGGCCCAGTTCGCGCTGGACCGCGACCACGATGCCGCCCTTGGACGACCCGTCGAGCTTGGTCAGGGCGATCCCGGTGACCTCGACCGCCTCGAGGAAGGCGCGGGCCTGGCTGATGCCGTTCTGGCCGGTGGTGGCGTCGAGGACGAGCAGGGTCTCCTCGAGCGGGCCGGCCTGCTTCTCGAGCACGCGTTTGACCTTGCCGAGTTCGTCCATCAGTTCGCGCTTGTTGTGCAGACGTCCGGCGGTGTCGACGATGAGCAGGTCGGCGTTGCGCTCGGCTGCGGCGACGTAGCTCTCGAAGGCCACCGAGGCCGGGTCGGCACCTTCGTCCTTGCGGACCAGGTGGGCCCCGGTGCGCTGCGCCCAGATGTCGAGTTGGTCGGCGGCGGCCGCACGGAAGGTGTCGGCGGCCGCCAGCACGATGGCGCGGCCCTCGCGCTGTTCGATGGCGGCCAGCTTGCCGATCGTGGTGGTCTTGCCGGTCCCGTTGACGCCGGTGACCAGCCACACCGTCGGGCCATCGTCGGTCGCGCGGGCGAGCGAGCGGTCGGCGGAACCCAGCGCGGCACGCAGTTCCTGCTTGAGCATCTCGACCACGGCTTCGGGCGAGGTGGCGCCCTCCTCGCGGCTGCGGCGCTTGAGATCCTCGACGATCTCGGTCGTGGCCGTGACGCCGACATCGGCGGTGATCAGCGCCTCCTCGAGTCCGTCCCAGGCCTCGTCGGTGACGCCGCGACCGAACAGGTCCGCGACCGACGCTCCCAGCACGTTGCGCGTGCGGGACAGCCGCTGACGGAAGCGTTCGCGCGGCGTGAGCGTGGGCGGCTCGACGAGCGCTTCGGGCGTGTCCGGAACCGCTTCCGGCTCGAGGACGTCCACGGCCGTGTCGCCGGGAGCGGGCCCGTCCTCGACCGGCAGCTCGAGGGTGTCGCGCTTCCTCCGCGGTCGGGTCGCCGTGTCGGTGTCCTCGTGCTTGCGGCGCCGTGCCACACCGAGGCCGCCGATCAGGCCGGCGGCGAGCGCCGCCAGGACGAGCAGCAGTTCGGGAGACTCGGTGAGGAATTCCATCGGCTCGTTCCTGTGCAGAGCGGCGGGGAGCGGGTTGCGAAGCTACCGGCCGCGCGACGCCCCGCTCAGCTGCCAACCGGCTCCTCGACCGCCGCGTCCGCCGTCGCCTGTTCGAGTTCGGCGTCGTCGAGGACGACCGCCTCGGTCGGGGCGTCGCTGGCGCGCTCCTCGAGCGCCTCGACGGCCGCGGGCGTGCGCAACCGTTCGGCGACGACCTTGGTGACCGCGTCCGGCCCCATGGTGATGCCGTAGAGCACGTCGGCGATCTCCATCGAGCGCTTCTGGTGGGTCACCATGATGATCTGGGCGTGGCCGCGGAAGCTGCGCACGACCCGCAACAGCCGCTGCAGGTTGACGTCGTCGAGGGCGGCGTCGACCTCGTCGAGCACGTAGAACGGGCTCGGCCGGGCGCGGAAGATCGCGAACACGAACGCGAGCACCGTCAACGAGCGCTCGCCACCGGACAGCAGCGACAGGCGCGTGACCTTCTTGCCCGGCGGGCGGGCCTCGACCTCGATGCCGGTGATCAACATGTCGTCGGGGTCGGTCAGCACCAACCGCCCGTGACCGCCCGGGAACACGGTCGCGAACGTGAGCTCGAACTCGCGGGCGATGTCGTCGTACGCCTCGCGGAAGACGGCCCGGATGCGGTCGTCGACCGCGACGACGACCTCCTCGAGGTCACGCTTGGAGCGGCGCAGGTCGTCGAGTTGGTCGGACAGGAACGCGTGACGTTCCTCGAGCGCCTTGAACTCCTCGAGCGCGAGCGGGTTGACCCGGCCGAGCAGGCCGAGCTTGCGCACCAGCACGTCCTCGCGTTCGGTCAGCGCGGCCTCGTCGTAGTCGTGCGCCTCGGGGTGCTCGGCGCGGACCTCGTCGGCCGAGAGCGAGAACTCGCTGCGGAGCCGGTCGGTCAGCTGCTCGAGCCGGTTGCCGACGTCGGCACGCCGCAGTTCGGCGGCGTGACGGCGCTCGCGCAACTCGTCGAGCACCGCCGTCGCTTCGCCGACGGCCTCACGTGCCTGCGCGAGCTGCCCGCGGACCTGGGCGAGGTCGGCCTGGACCTGGTCGCGTTCGGTGGCGGCCGCGGCGATCGCGCGGCCGAGCGCCTCGGTCGCGTCGCGGGCCACCAACGCCAGCTCGCCGCAGCGCACGATCCCCTGGCGGCGCAGTTCGCGGCGGCGCGCGGCGTCGGCCAGCGCGGCCTCGACCTCCTCGGCCTCCTGGCGCAGGCCCTGCGCCTGCAGTTCGAGGTGACGCACCTGCTCGGTGGTGCGCTCGAGGCGGACCCTGGCCTCGAGCTCGCGTTCGCGCGCCCGTTCGACCTGCTCGTCGAGTTCGAGGGCGACCTCGTCGGGACCGTCGTCGACGTCGTCGTCGACCTCGGCGTCCGGACCGCGGCTGTTGAGCTCGGACAGCGAGGCCCGGTCGCGTTCGAGCACGGCGGCGAGTTCGTCGCGCTGGCCGGCGACGATTCCGCGTTGGCTCGAGAGCGTGTTGAGTTCCTTGTTGAGCCGCGCGAGCCGCTCGGCGGCCCCGGTGATGGCCGCATCGGACTCGTTGATCCGGTCGGTGGCGGCGCCCAGCCGTTCGCGGGCCTGGCGCAGGGTGGTCTCGGCGGCCTCGCGCCGGGCGCGCAGTTCGTCGATCTCGGCGCCCAGGCGCAGCGCTTCGCGTTCGGCGTCGTCGGCAGCCGTCGCGGTGAGCAGTGCCGAGCGTTCGGGCGACGCGCCGCCGCGGAACCCGAAGGGACCGGCCACGTCACCGTCGGGGGTCACGAACGTGAGCTCCGGGTGATCGGCGTGCAGCGCGACGGCGCGGTCCCAGTCCGACACGAACCAGGTCCGGGCCAGGACCTGCTGCAGGGCGGCGACGACCGCACCGGCCCCGTCGACGCCGGTGGCGGGCGTGAGCAGGTCGGCGACGGCGGTCGCCCCGTCCGCCTGCAGCCGTGCACGACCGGCCTCGTCGACGACATCGCCGGCCGGCCGGGTGGCGCGGGCGGCCAGCACGGTCGCCGGGCCGGGGGTCGTCGAGCGCAGCCAGGCGACGGCATCGCGGGCGTCGGCGGCCGAGTGGACGACGACGGCCTCGCCGAGCGGGCCCAGCGCCGCAGCCAGTGCGGCGTCGTTGCCGCCCTCGACGCGGACGTGGTCGGCCACCGGCCCGAGCACGCCGGCCAGGTCGGCCGACAGCAGGGCGGCGGTGCCACCGCCGGTCTCGGCGAGCGCGGCACGCAGCGCCTCGGCGCGCGCGGCCTGCGACGAGCGGTCGGACTCGAGCTCGCGCATCCGGGTGGCGAGGTCTTCGACGGCGCCGCCGGCGGCGTCGACCTCGAGCTCGGCGGCCTCGAGCGTCGCGGTCAGTTCGACCTCGTTGACGTCGAGTTGCTGGATCTCGTCCTGGACGCTGGTGACCTCGAGGTCGGCCTCGGCGACGCGGGCATCGAGGCTGTCGAGCGTCGAGGTGACGCGCGCGAGTTCGGCCTCGGTGGTGGCGACGGCGCCGCGAAGGGCGGACACCTCGCCTTCCCAGCGCAGCACCCGCTCGCGCTGCTCGGCGCGACGGCGGCGTTCCGCCTGGACGGCCTGCTCGTGGGCCCGGCGGGCCTGCTCGGCGTCGCGGCGGGCACCGCTGACCTCTTCGAGGACCTGGCGGTCGGCCTCGCGCTCCTGGCTGCGGGTGGCGTGGTCGGCCCCGACCCGGTCGGCCTGGGCGCGCAGTTCGGCGGGTGGGCGCCCAGCGAGCGGCTCCTCGGTGTACTCGACGAGGTGGCGGCGCTTGGCCTCGACCAGGTCGGCGGTGCCCTTGAGCCGTTCCTGCAGCGACGTCAGGCGGTAGTAGGTCTGCTGGGCCTGTTCGGCGGCGGGGCCGAGACGGCCGAGTTCGGCCTCGAGCGCGGTCTGGCGGGCGCGGTGGTCGGCCAGGCCGGCCTCGGCGGCCTGCAACTGGGCGGTCGCCTCGTCGTCGTCGCGTCCCTCGGACTCGGACAGGCGGGTCAGACGGTCGAGCTGGAGCGCGGCGATACGGACCTTGACGTCGCGCAGTTCGGCCTGCAGCTGGGCGTAGCGGTCGGCGGCCTCGGCCTGACGCTCGAGCGGGCGCAGTTGTCGCCGGAGTTCGCGCAGGACCGTCTTGAGCTTGTCGATGTGACCGTCGACCTGCTCGAGCTTGCGCATGGCGCGTTCACGGCGGCGACGGTGCTTGAGGATGCCGGCGGCCTCTTCGATGTAGCGGCGGCGTTCCTCGGGCTTGGCGTTGAGGATCTCGTCGAGCTGCCCCTGACCGACGATGGTGTGCAGTTCCCGGCCGAGACCGGTGTCGGAGAGCAACTCCTGCACGTCGAGGGCACGGACCTCCTGGCCGTTGATCTGGTAGGCGGCCTCGCCGTCGGCGTGGATGGTGCGGGCGACGCGCACCTCGCTGAACTCGGCGGCGCTGGCGGCGGTGCCGAGGCCGGCGCCCGACAGGCGGCCGTCGGCGTTGTCGATGACGATCTCGACACGCGCCTGGTTGGCGCGGGTGCGGGTCGGCGAGCCGGCGAAGATGACGTCGGACATCGATCCGCCGCGGACCTTCTTGGCGGAATGGGTGCCGAGCACCCAGGCGAGCGCGTCGACGACGTTGGACTTGCCCGAGCCGTTGGGACCGACGATGACGGTGATGCCGGGCTCGACCTCGAGCACGGTCTTGTCCGCGAACGACTTGAAGCCGCGCAGGGTCAGTGACCTGAGAAACACGCTTCCTCCGTCGGACGCCTCGGACCGCGTCGGTGGGCTGCGACCCGCCGACGATACGCGGCGGCGGGGGCATTGCTGGGGAAGCGCCGGCAGCGACGTGCACGGCGGAAGGGCGCAGCCTAGCGAGGGCGGCGCCGCGGCCGGGGCAGACGGTGCCGCGGCGAGCGCGCCACGAACGGCGCGTGCCGCAGGCGAGCCGGGTCAGGTGCGCGCGGGCTCGCGGGCGTCGAGTCGTACGGTCGCGTCCGACGACGCGGCGTCACGCGCGGCCTCGGCTGCGGCGAGGGCGCGCTCGAGGTCGGCGACCCGCTGACGCAGGGCGCGGACCTCGTCGAGCAGCCGCAGGCTGGACGGTGACGCATGGGTGCCGAGCAGGGCCTTGCCCATGCCGATCATCCTCCCGGGTGCACACACGGTTCGTGGCGGGGTGCGCGGCGAGCCGGTGTGGGTCGATGCCGTCGCTCGCGTGCGCAGGCCGCTATGGGCCATCAGTGGTCCGGATGGTACCCGATCCTTCACCCCACGAAAAGTGAGCCCGACGACCGCCCGGGTCCCCCCGCCGAGCGCATCACGTGCCGCAATTGCCGCCCGTGACCAGCCAGGCAGACGCAAGCGCCCGGTTACACCGCCGAGGGCGGAGGAACGGGCGGCAGAGAGATCAGATCATGCACTGGGGGCAGTGGTAGGTGTAGATGCCCTTCTTGATGCGGGTGCGCTCGATGGGCTTGCGGCAGCGATGGCACGGCAGGCCCTCGCGGCCGTAGACGTGCAGGTGCTCGGCGGCCTCGCCGTCGTCGTCGACGCTGGTCTCGGCGTCTGAGTCGTCGAGCCCGGACCCGGCCGCCTTCATGGCGGCCTGCAGGACCTCCTGCATGGCGCGGTAGAGCCGGCGGACCTCCTGGGTGGACAGCGACGCCGACGGGCGGTCGTGGCGCAGGCCGGCCTCCCACAGGATCTCGTCGCTGTAGATGGGGCCGAGCCCGGCGATCACGTTGGGATCGATCAACAGCAGCTTGAGCGGCTGGTCGGCCTCGTGCAGGAACCGGCCGAACTCCATCCAGGTCGGGTTGTCGTCGAGCGGGTCCAGTGCGTCGGGCGCGACCTCGAGGGTCTCGAGCACCTCGTCGGTGGCGACGACGCCGGTCCGGGCGCTGACGTCGCTGCCCGGCTCGGACAGGTGGACGGCGCCGCCGACGGTGAAGCTGACCGCCAGGTGCGTGTCGGGGCCCGGCGCCTCGTTGGCGGTCTCGCGGTGGAGATAGCCGGACTCGCCGGGGTCGATCACCCAGGTGTGTTCGTCGTCGAGATCGAGGAACAGCACCCGGCCGCGGCGGCGGACCGCCTCGACCTTGCGGCCGCTGAGCGCCTTGACGAAGTCGGGTCGCTTGCTGTGGAAGGGCGTCACGAGCGCGGCCGTCTCGACGGTGACGTCCTTGACCTTCTTGCCGACGACCTCTTTCTCGAGGTCCTTGCGCAGCACCTCGACCTCGGGCAATTCCAGCACCGGGGCTCCTTTTCTTGGCCCGGGTGTCGGACGGGTGTGACGTCGTCCCGGGTCGCCGGGAAGCTAGCGGACGGGGTCGCGACCGTCGGTTTCGGTGCGCGCCGCGAGTGTGCGGTAGGCCTCGCGCGCGGCCGTCTGCTCGGCCTGCTTCTTGCTGCGGCCGACGCCGCGACCGACCTCGTCGCCGTCGACGACCACCACGGCCGTGAAGGTCTTGTCGTGGTCGGGGCCGGTGTCGACCACGTCGTAGCGCGGCAGTTGCTCGAAGCGGGCCGCGGTCAGCTCCTGCAGGCTGGTCTTGTAGTCGAGCGCGGCGTCGCGCTCGGCCAACTCGAGCAGGCGGGCGGCGAACATGCGCTCGACCAGGTCGTAGGCGGCGGCGAACCCGCCGTCGAGGTAGGTCGCGCCGATCACGGCCTCGAGGGTGTCGGCAAGGATCGAGTCCTTGTCGGCCCCGCCCGAGATCGCCTCGCCCCGTCCGAGCCGCACGAACCGGCCGAGGCCGAGTTCGCGGGCGATCTCGGCCAGGGACTCGGTCTTGACGGCGGCCGAGCGGACCTTGGCCAGCCGCCCTTCCTGCTCGTCGGGATGGGCGTGGTAGATCTCGTCGGTGACGACCAACGCCAGCACCGAGTCGCCGAGGAACTCCAACCGTTCGTTGGGGTTCGCGCCGCCGTTCTCGAACGCCCACGAGCGGTGCACGAGGGCGTGTTCGAGCAGGGACAGGTCGTCGAAGTGCACGTCGAGCAGGCTCGCGAGCTCGCTGGCCGGCGGGAACTCGATCGGCGGGGTCACGCGCGCTCCCCGGTGCGGTCGGCGTGGAGGACTGGCGGACTACTCGACCTCGAGGACCGTCCGGCCGCCGTAGGTGCCGCACGTGCCGCACACGGTGTGGGGACGCACCGGCGCCTTGCAGCGCTTGCAGGACGCGTTGGTCGGTGCGGCGGTGCGCAGCCATTGCGCCTTGCGGTGGCGCGTACGCGAACGCGACATCTTCCGCTTCGGGACGGCCATCGGACTCTCCTGGATCGTCGACCCGCGCGTGGCGGGCGAGGGGTGTTCGTCGGGGCGGCGTGCAGCGCCTGGCGGCGGGCATGCCGGTTGGTCGGACAGGCTACTCGGTGGGCTACTCGCTGGGCAGTTCGAGATCGGCGAGCTTCGCCCATCGTGGGTCGGGCGCCGCGTCGGGGCGGTGGCCGCAGTCGCCGAGATTGCGGTCGGCGCCGCACTCCTCGCACAGGCCCTGACAGTCCTCGCCGCAGAGCACGCGGACGGGCAGGTCGATCAGCAGCGCATCGCGCACCATGACCGACAGGTCGATCGCGGTGCGGTCGTCGATCAGTTCGTAGCCGGGGTCGTCCTCGTCGTCGTCCTCGCGCTTGGTGGGGTCGACGAACAGTTCGGCCACGTCGCTGTCGACGTGGACGTCCTGCGGAACCAGGCAGCGGCTGCACGGCAGCTGCAGGTCGGCACCGATGGTGCCGCGCACGAGGATGCCTTCGACGACGGCGTCGAGATCGAGGTCGAGGTCGATGTCGGCGCGGAAGGCTCCCTCGGCTGCACCCCAGCTGTCGTCGCCGAACTCGTCGACCGGCACCGCACGCGACAGGGCCCGGGTGGCACCCGGGTTGTCGACGAGCTCCATGACCGGAACGCGCACGAGACTTCGACCTCCGACGAACGACGACCCGGCAGACGTGCTGCCGGCACTGGCTGGGACCGGTCCCTACGGACCGCGAGGGACCCGTACGACGACGGATCGACCCGATGCGCGACGAACGCCCGGCAGGGCCGGGCGGCGCGGACGCGAGGGGCCACGGTACCACCGGCCGTCCGGGTGTGCTCTCGAGTCGGACGGGGCAACGAGCGAAGCGAGACGATCGGGGTGGTGGGCGGGATCGAATCGAAGCGACCTACTCCAGGTCGTCCTCGGCGAGCTGGTCGGTGTCGAGGCGGCCGCGCAGCTTCTGACGGCCCTTCTCGACGGCCGTCAGGGTCTTTTGCAGCACGACCTCGAAGTTGGCCAGCTTCGCGTCGACGTAGTCCTCGGCCTCGAGCCGCATCTGGCGGGCCTGCTCGCGTGCGTCCTCGACGATGCGGTCGGCCTCGCGGTCGGCGGCGCGCACGACCTCCTGCTGCGAGACGAGCCGGGCGGCCTCGTTGCGTGCGTCGTCGAGGATCCGGTCGGCGTCTGCCTGGGCCCGCTCGAGGATCTCGTCACGTTCCTTGACCACCCAGCGGGCCTGCGTCAGCTCGTCGGGCAGGGCATCGCGGACGTCGGCGACCAGCCCGTCGACCTCGGCGCGGTTGAGCATGATCGAGGCGGACAGCGGCACGGCCTTGGCCTCGGCGACCAGGCGCTCCAACTGGTGCAACCGGGCCTCGACGTCGAGCGGCACACCGTGGGAGTCGGACATCGAAACAAACGCCTCGCTCGAGAAGATGCGGTCGGCCGGAGCGTAGCGGGGAGCCTCAGGAAAGCTTGTCGCGCAGGGCGTCGGCGACGACGTCGGGCACGGTGCCACCCAGGGGGCCACCGAAGCGGGCGACCTCCTTGACCAGGGAACTCGACAGGTAGGAGTGCTCGGGCGAGGTCGACATGAACACGGTCTCGATGCCCCCGATGCGATGGTTCATCTGCGCCATCTGCAACTCGTACTCGAAGTCGCTGACCGCGCGCAGGCCCTTGCAGACGATGCCGATCCCGCGGGCGTTGCAGAAGTCGACGAGCAGGCCCTCGAACCGGTCGATCTCGAGGTTGGCGAGGTCGCCGGCGACGGCGCGGATGAGTTCGATCCGCTCGTCCACGCTGAACAGGCCCTCCTTGCGCGGATTCTCGAGCACGGCGACGACGACCCGGTCGAAGCGGTCGCAGGCGCGGCGGACGATGTCGAGGTGCCCGAGCGTGATCGGGTCGAAGCTGCCCGGGACGACCGCGGCCACCGTCATGTGTCTCTCCTCGCCTTCGGGGCAGCAACCCGGTCCGCGCGGTGCAGGGCGGTGTCACCGTAGCGGCGCGGGCTGCCCGGCAGCAGACTGTCGGGCCACGGCGGGCTGCCGTCGCGGGCGGCTCGCTCGAGGACGACGGCCGCGCCCTCGGCGAGGTGGGTGGTGAGTGCCTCGAGGACGGATGCCAACTCGGCCTCGGGCATGCGGTAGGGCGGATCGGCGAGCACCAGGTCGAACGGGGCGCCGTCGACCGCGCCGCGCAGCACCTTGGCCACGTCGGCGACGACGACGGTCGCGCCGGGCAGGCCGACGGTGTCGATGTTGCGGCGCAGGGCGGTGACCGCCGGCTGGGCACGCTCGACGAAGGTCACCGTCACGGCTCCGCGTGAGAGCGCTTCGAGACCCAGCCCGCCGGAGCCTGCGTACAGGTCGAGGACCCGCGCGCCGGGCAGCAGCGGCTGCAGCGACGAGAACAGGGCCTCCTTGACCCGGTCCGTCGTCGGCCGCACGTCGAAGCCCTTGGGGGCGACGAGGCGACGTCCCTTCGCTGCGCCGGCGACGATCCGCATCAGTGGTCGGGCCTCATCAGTGGTCCGACAGGGGCGGTGCGTCGGGCTGGACCCGGTCGATGACGAACGCGAGGGTGCGTGCCTCGTCGCGCCAGGCGTCGTAGCGGCCCGAACGGCCGGCGTGGCCGGCACCGAGTTCGGTGCGCAACAGGATCGGCCCGCCCCCGGTCGCGGTCTCGCGCAGGCGGGCGACCCACTTGGCCGGCTCCCAGTACTGCACACGCGGGTCGTTGAGTCCGGCGGTCACGAACAACGCCGGGTAGTCCGCCGCCTGGACGTTGTCGTAGGGCGAGTAGGCACGCATCACCTCGTAGAACTCGCGGTCCTCGGGGTTGCCCCACTCGTCGTACTCGATGACGGTCAACGGGATGGACGGGTCCGACATGGTGTTGACCACGTCGACGAACGGAACCTCGGCGACCGCCGCCGCCGCCATGTCCGGTCGCAGGTTGAGCGAGGCGCCGATCAGCAGCCCCCCGGCCGAGCCGCCCCGGATCGCGAGCCGGTCCCGAGCGGTGATGGCCTGCTCGACGAGGTGGTCGGCGCAGGCGACGAAGTCGACGAAGGTGTTGGCCTTGGCGAGGAACTTGCCGTCCTCGTACCAGCGACGGCCCATTTCGCCCCCGCCGCGGATGTGGCCGATGGCGAACACGAACCCGCGGTCGAGCAGCGAGAGCCGCAACGGCGAGAACGACGGATCGATCGAGATCTCGTACGAGCCGTAGCCGTACAGCAGGCAGGGTGCGGTGCCGTCGAGCGGTGTGTCGGCGCGGCGGACGAGGCTGATCGGGACCCGGGTGCCGTCCGGGGCGGTCGCCCACTCCCGCCACGAGACGTAGCTCTCACGGTCGTAGCCGCCGCGCACCGGCTGTTGCTTCAGCAGGGTGCGTTCGCCGGTGTCGAGGTCGACGTCGATCACCTGGGTCGGGGTGGTCAGCGAGGTGTAGACCAGGCGCAGCACCCGGCTGTCGAAGCGGGGATTGGGACCCGTGCCCGCGGTGTAGACCTCCTCGTCCATGACGAGGACGTCGCCCTCGCCGGTCGCGGGGTCCAGGACGCGCAGTTGCGTGCGGGCCTCGGTGCGCTCGTGCAGGACCAGGTGGGTCGCGAACGCGTCGGCGCCCTCCAACCGCACGCCGGGGCGGTGCGGCACGAGATCGGCCCAGTTGTCGCGGCCCGGGTCGTCGACCGGCGCGGTGACGAGCTTGAAGTCCTCGGCCCCGTCGGCGTTGGTGACGATGAACAACTCGTCGCCGCTGTGGTCGACGTCGTACTCGACCCCGTACTCGCGCGTGGCGACCAGACGCGGCCGTGCCGCCGGGTCGTCGGCGTCGAGCAGGTACCACTCGCTGGTCACCTTGGAGCCGACCGAGATCGCCAGGAACCGGTCCGAGCGGAACCGGCCGACGCCGCACCAGAACCGTTCGTCGTCCTCCTGGTGGACGAGTTCGTCGTCGGCCGGGTCGGTGCCGAGGCGGTGGCGCATGATCTTGTGCGGCCGCCAGGCGTCGTCGGGGATCGTGTACAGGAACGTGGCCGAGTCCCCGAACCACGCCAGCGAGTAGGCGGCGCCCTCGATCGTGTCGGGCAGCAGGTCACCGGTGGTGAGGTCGCGTACCCGGATCGTGAACCGTTCCGAGCCGTTGGTGTCGACCAGTTCGGCGGCCAGCCGGTGGTCGGGGCTGACGGCGTAGCCGCCGAGCCGGAAGAAATCGTGCTCGCCCGCCTCGACGTTCTCGTCGAGCAGGACCACCTCGTCGGCCGGCGGTGACTCGGGGTCGACCGGACGGCGCAGGTCGTCGGGCAGGGCCCGCAGGTCGGTGACGTGGGGCGGCGCGGGCCGCCTGCAGTGGATCGAGTACTGCTGGCCCTCGAGCGTGCGGCGGTAGTACAGCCAGCCGCCGTCGAGCGTCGGCACGGATGCGTCGGTCTCCTGCACCCGGCTCTTGATCTCGTCGAAGAGCGTGTCGATCAGCGGCTGCAGCGGCGCGAGGTGGGCCTCGGTCCAGGCGTTCTCGGCCTCGAGGTGGGCACGCACCGCCGGGTCGTCGCGCTCGCGCAGCCAGTACCAGGGGTCCTCGACGGTGTCGCCGTGACGCTGGTGGGTGTGGGGGCGCCGTTCGGCGACGGGCGGGGCGGACAGCTCGGACACGTCGGGGGCGACCTCACGGCAGACGACAACAACACCCGAGCGTAATCAACAACGGCGCCCGCGAGAGGCGCCACACAGCTCCGACCCAGGCCCTTGCCGACGATGACCAGTCAGGCAAACGACTCCGCCCGGGTCGCAGGGACCCGGGCGGAGGAATCGTCGGCAACTCGAACCGTCGGCGAGAATCAGCGGTAGCCGAGCTTGCGGCTGCAGGCCGGCCACGCGCCCCAGCCCTGGCGGTCGAGCAGGAGTTCGGCGCGGTAGATCTGTTCCTCGCGCGGGTGGTAGTGCGGGTAGCCACTGCCCCCGACGCCGCGCCAGGACGACAGCGAGAACTGCAGGCCGCCGTAGTAGCCGTTGCCGGTGTTGATCGACCAGTTGCCGCCCGACTCGCACTGGGCGAGACGGTCCCAGATGGCGTCGCGCTCGTTCTGCGCGGCCTGGATGCGGGCCTCTTCCTCGGCCTGGGCGGCGGCGGCGCGCTCGGCGGCGAGGCGCTCCTGGCGCTGGCGCTCGAGTTCCTGGCGCTCGGCGAGCGGTGCGATCTCGACGCGCTCGATCAGGTCGAGCGAGCGGGCGACGAAGTAGGCGGCCTGCCAGCGCAGGACGTCGTTGCTCGGGCAGAAGCCGCTGACGGGGGCCGTGCAGCCGGCGGCGATGCCGGCCTCGGCGAGCGCGTGGATGGCGTCCTCGTGCACGCCACCGCCGTCGTCGAAGTGGCTGGCGTCGGTGGACTGGACGTCGAGGGCCTCGACGAGCAGCGACGCGAGGGCGGCGCGGCTGATGGGTCGGTCGGGGCAGAAGTTGTCGGCGTCGCAGCCGTTGGTGATGTCGGCCTCGGCGAGTGCGGCGATGCTGGCGGCGTGCGGGTGGCCGGCGATGTCGTCGAAGGGCAGCGTGTCGACGGCCGGCAATTCGAGGGCACGGACCAGCATGGTGGCCATCTGCCCGCGGGTGAGGTTGCGGTCGGGGTTGAAGTCGCCGTCGTTGTCGCCGGTCACGACACCGCGGTCGGCGAGCGCGTCGACGGCGGTGGCGTAGCCCGCGCCTTCGGTGTCGGCGAAGGTCGCGGCGTGGGCTGCCGTCGAGGCGGTGAGGACCGCGGTGACGGCGAGGACGGCGGCAAGGCCGAGGGACAAGGTGGTGCGGGCAGGGCGAAGCAGCACGGAGCAGCCTCCGGGGTCGGGTCAGCCGAACGAGGGTCGGCTCGAATGCGCTGCGGACCCGGGGCCTCTCGCTGCCCCGGCGGCGCTGCGGGGAACCGTGACCGGGTCGGCCCGGGGACGCAAACGGGTTGTCCACACCGGACCGTGGGGCGCGGCGCGCTTGTGCGTTTGTGCGTGCGCAAGCGGCCCGTGGGGCGACCCTGCACGAACGGCCCCGTACCACGGTCTGGTCGCGCGCATCCTGACGGGGACTAGACCGTCACGGGTCGCGGTTCGGGACCCGTACGAACGGGAAGTCCGGACGCGGTAGATACCACTGCGAATACGTGCGCTGCGTGCGCAGATCCGCGTGAGCCGGTCACCCGGGGTCGACGCCGAGGGCACTGAAGGCGTCGAGGCTGGCCGGGTTGGCCATCGCGCCCGGGTTGGCGACGCGCTCGAGCGGCTCGCCTTCGAGCAGGCGTTTGACGGGCACCTCCATCTTCTTGCCGGAGATGGTGCGCGGGATGGCCGGCACGGCGATCACGTCGTCGGGGACGTGCCGGGGCGAGAGGCCGCCGCGGATCGCCGTCGCGAGCCGGCGCCGCAGGTCGTCGTCGAGAGCGCGGTCCGGCGCCGTGACCACGAACAGCAACAGGCGGTCACCATCGTCTCGCCCACCACCCCGATCGTCTCGCTCGAGGTGGACGACGAGCGAGTCGACGATGCCGTCGACGTCTTCGACCACGGCGTAGAACTCCGCGGTGCCCATGCGCACGCCGCCACGGTTGAGGGTGGCGTCCGAGCGTCCGGTGATGATGCACGTCCCGCGTTCGGTGACCTCGAGCCAGTCGCCGTGGCGCCACACGCCGGGATAGTCCGCGAAGTAGGCCGCCCGGTAGCGGCTGCCGTCGTCGTCGCCCCAGAAGCCGACGGGCATGGACGGCATCGGGCGCGTGATGACCAACTCGCCCCGCTCCCCGACCACCGGCGTGCCCTCGGGGTCGAAGGCCGCCACGGCGGCGCCGAGACAGCGGCACGGGATCTCGCCCGCGTGGACGGGCAGCAGTGGCGCCGCCGCCACGAAGGCGGTGCACACGTCGGTGCCGCCCGAGGCGGAGACCAACTGCACGTGTGGTCCGACCGCGTCGCGCACCCACGCGTAGGCCTCGGGCGCCAACGGCGAACCGGTCGAGCCGATCTGGCGCAGATGGGCGAGGTCGAACTCGGCGCCGGGACGCAGGTCGGCCTTGCGGCAGTTCATCAGGAACGGCGCGCCGACGCCGAACACGTCGACGCGGGCGTCGGCGGCGAGCCGCCACAGGGTCGACAGGTCGGGATGTCCGGGGTCGCCGTCGAAAAGCACGACGGTGGCACCGACCGTCAGGCCGGAGACGAGGTAGTTCCACATCATCCACCCGGTGGTCGTGAACCAGGTGAACACCGAAGCCTCACCGAGGTCGTGGTGGAGGCCGAGCATCTTGACGTGCTCGAGCAGGATGCCGCCGTGGCCGTGCACGATCGGCTTGGGCAGACCGGTCGTCCCGGAGCTGTAGAGCACGTAGAGCGGATGGTCGAAGGGCAGCTCGACGACCTCGTGATCGTCGGGACCCGCGTCGACGAGCAGTTCGTCCCACGTGCGTGCGCCCGGGAAACGGTGGGGGTCGAGCTCACCATCGAGATAGGGCAGCACCACCGTGGCACGCAGGCTCGGCAGCGCGTCGCGGATCGCGGCGACCTCGTCGGCACGGTCGACGACCCGGTCGCCGTACCGGTAGCCATCGACCGCGAGCAGCACCGTCGGCTCGATCTGACGGACGCGGTCGACCACCGCCTTGACGCCGAACTCGGGTGCGCACGACGACCAGACCGCACCGATGGAGGCACAGGCGAGAAAGCCGACGATGGTCTCGGGGATGTTGGGGAGGTAGCCGACCACCCGATCGCCCTGGCCCACCCCGAGCCCGCGCAACCCCGCCGCGACGCGGGCCACCTGCTCGCGCAACTCGTCGCGCGTGATGGTGTGGTCGCCACGGGTCTGCGAACGGGCGACGATGGCGGGCCGCTCGCCGGTCCAACGCAGTGCCTGGGCGGCGTAGTTGAGCCGGGCGCCGGGCAGCCAGACCGCGCCCGGCATGGCGTCGTCGGCCAGGACAGGCGATCGCGTGCCGCTCAGCGGCAGATCGAACCACGCCACGATCGCCGACCAGAAACCCTCGAGGTCGTCGACCGACCACCGCCAGGCCGACTCGTAGTCGGGCAGATCGACGCCGCGCGTCGCCTCGACCCAGTCGAGGAATCTGCCGAGGTTGCTGGTCCGGCGCGCATCGGCGGGTGGTTCCCACAACAGCGTGCCGAGCTCGACGTCCCCCACGTGCGCTCCCCTCCCTGGTGGCTGCCGGCCGCACCGTAGTTGGGCGCTGCGATCACCCCGACTCGAGGGCGGCGAACGCGCCGAGCTCGTCGGACTCGTCGACCGCCACGATCTCGACACCGCGCCCCTCGTAGCGGCGTGCCACCTCGTCACGCATCGCACGGTGATCGGCGGCGTCGAGGTGCGGATCGGCGGCGACGATCGCACGCGCCCGGCTCCGGGTCTCCTCGATGAGTTCGCGATCGTGGCTCAGGTCGGCGAGCTTGATGTCGGAGCGGCTGCCCGACTGCATGCGGCCGAACAACATCCCCGTCCCGCGCAGCCGCATGTCCGTCTCGGCCAGCTCGAACCCGTCGGTCGTCGCCGCCACCGCCTCGAGGCGGTCGAGGGTCAGCTCGGGCAGTTCGGTCGACCAGCCGGCGAAGAGCACGCAGTACGAGGTCCCGCCGCCACGCCCGACCCGGCCCCGCAGCTGGTGGAGTTGGCTGATACCGAACCGCTCGGCGTCCTCGATGACCATGATCGTCGCCTCGGGCACGTCGACACCCACCTCGATGACCGTGGTCGCGACCAGGATCTGGGCCTCGCCGGTCCGGAAGCGGCTCATCGCCGCCTCCTTCGCGTCGGGCCGCATCCGCCCGTGGATCAGCTCGACGTGCAACTCGGGGAACACCCGCTCGGCGAGGCGACGGTGCTCGTCGGTGACGTTCTTGGCGGGCAGCTCGCCCTCCTCGACGAGTGGGCAGACGACGTACGCCCGGCGGCCGGCGGCGGCTTCGCTGCGGATGAACTCGTAGAGCTTGTCGCGCCGTTCCTCCTGCGCCGGGGTGATCAGCTGGGTCGTGATCGGCTCGCGGCCCGGGGGCATCTCGTCGAGCACGGTGACGTCGAGGTCGCCGTACAGGGTCAGCGCGAGCGACCGCGGGATCGGCGTCGCGGTCATGACCATGACGTCCGGCATGACGTCGGGGGCGTCCGCGTCCAGCGTGGGTCCCCCGCTCCCCTTCTCCTTGAGCTTGACGCGCTGCGCGACCCCGAAGCGGTGCTGCTCGTCGATGACGACCACACCGAGGTCGGCGAACTGCACCCCTTCCTCGAGCAGCGCATGCGTGCCGACGAGGACGTCGAGCTCACCGGTCATCAGCTCGGACAGGATCCGCCGGCGCGTCTTCGCCGGCGTCGACGAGGTCAGCAGCTCGACCCGGATGCCGTCGAGCACGTTCACGCCAAGCGGTGCGAGCAGCGTCGTCAGGGTCTGGAAGTGCTGTTCGGCGAGCACCTCGGTCGGGACCATGAAGGCGGCCTGCCGGTGGTGGTCGACCGCGTTGAGCAGCGTCCACACGGCGACGACGGTCTTGCCCGACCCGACGTCGCCCTGCAGCAGGCGGTGCATTGGTCGGCGGCTGCCGAGATCCTGGGCCAGCTCGACGAAGGCACGCTGCTGGGCGCCGGTCGGCGGGAACGGCAGGGCGTCGACGAAGGCCTGCGCCCGCCCGTCGGGGACCGGCGCGTTGTCGAGGCCGACGACCTCGGCCTCGAGCTGGGCGCGGCGCCGTTGGACGCCGAGCTGCAGCGAGAACAACTCGTCGAACACCAGCCGCCGGCGTGCGGCCAGGCGGGTCTCGTGGTCGGGCGGCAGATGGATGCCGCGGATCGCGGCGTCGTAGGTCAGCAGGTCGAGTTCGTCGAGCAGGGACTCCGGCAGCCAGTCCGGCAGCCCGGGCAGGGTCTCGAGGGCGGTCTCGACCAGGTTCGCCAGCTTGAAGGACGGCCACGCCTCGGTGGCCGGATAGACGGCCAACAACCGCTGGTGCTGCAGCCGCTCGGCGGCCGCGTCGGGGTGGACGCCGCTGGCGACCCGGCCGAGCACCTCGACGTCGGGGCTGGCCAGCTGCAGGTCGTTGCGGAAGCGCTTCACCTTGCCGCTGAAGGCGGCCACGGTGCCCGGCGCGAGTTGGTTGGTGCGCCACGGCTGGTTGAAGAAGGTGACCGCGAAGATGCGGCCGCTGGCCTGGCGGACCTGGCCCTCGGCCAGGTCGAGCGGACGTTTGCGGCCGCGGCCGGGGATGCGTCGCTTGTCCCAGCCGAGGACCTCGCCGATCAGGGTCGCCGGTTCGCCCGCGCGCACCTGCGAGAGGTCGAGCACCTCCCCGGCGTCCTGATAGCGGCGTGGGTAGTGCTCGAGCAGGTCGCGGACGGTCTCGATGCCGAACGACTCCGCCAGCCCGGTCCGGGCCTTCGTGCCGACGCCCGGCAGCACGTCGACACGATCGTCGAGGCCGATCGCCGCGTCACTCACTCGACGCCGACCCAGAACAGCGCGGGCCGCTGCCCCGCGTCGACCTCGTCCACCTCGGCGTCGGTCATCCGGCCCAGCACGGCGACCGCCCGTTCGCGGACGTCGTCGGTGACCTCGTCGCCCGTCAGCAGCGTCACCAGTTCGGCCGAGCCGACGTCGAGGTGGGCGCAGACGGTCTCGAGCGCCGTCACGGGTTCGTCGCAGGCCATGACGACGTCACCGTCGACCACCGCCAGCAACTGGCCCTCGCGGACCGGACCGATCGGCGTGTCGGCATCCCGGACGGCGGCAACGACCTCGCCCGCGCGGACGGCTTCTGCGGCGGCGGTGGCGTCGGCCAGCCCCCGCGCCGGGGGGGCGGTCGCGTCGAGGACCGCCAGCGCGGCGAGCACGGCCGGCGGCGACGCGGCGGCCTCGACCACGTCGAGCGTGCGCCCACCCTCGGCGACCGAGATGGCCGCGGCCTGGTACGCGGCCGCGATGGCGTTGCGGTGGCCCGGCAGCAGCAGGATGCGTTCGGCCGAGACCGTGCCGACCGCGTTGAGCAGGTCGGCGACCGACGGCAGCGCACCGGCACGCCCGGTCACGACGACGGCACCCGCCTGTTCGGCGAGCCGGGTGAGCCCCGCGCCGTGCAGGACCGCGACCGCTCCGACGGTGCGGGCGGGCCGCGAGGCTCGGTTGGCCGCGATCTGGTCGGCGAAGTGGGTGACCTCGATGTCGGCGGGCGTGCCGAACCGCAGACCCTCCTCGATGGCGGCCCCGACGTCGTCGGTGTGGACGTGCACGTTGAGCAGGCCGCCGGCGGCCACGACCACGACCGAGTCGCCGAGCAGTTCCAGCCGGCGACGCAGGGGGGCAGCGTCGGTGTCGTCGGCGTCGAGCAGGTACTGCACCTCGAAGCGGTGGCTCAGTTCGCCCTCACACGACGTCCCGGCGCGGGCATGGGCCCGGGGGGTCTCCTCGACGGTCGGGGGGTCCTCGCCCGTGAGGTGGCCGTGTACCGCCGACACCAGTACCTCGAAACCGCGCGCCCCCGCGTCGACGACGCCGGCGTCGCGCAGGACCGCAAGCTGGTCGGGCGTGCGCTCGACCGCCTCACGGGTGGCCGCGACCACCCGGGCCGAGGTCGCGACGAGGTCGGCGCCCGAAGCGGCGGCGGCCT
>DATHUR010000159.1:0-7486 GCA_035462025.1 Egicoccus sp.
GGCCGGCGCGGCCACCGTCCCCTCGCACGTCGGCCCCGGGGCACGTACCGTGGCAGGTGCCGGCTTGGTGGGCCCCGGGAGGACACTCGGCGTGCTCGAGGGAGGAGTGCGGGATGCGTGACGAGTTGGCGGTCCTGCGCCGCTGGCAGTCCGACGGTGCCACGATCGCACTGGCCAGCGTCGTCGCGACCAGCGCCAGCGCCCCGCGTCAGCCCGGCGCCGCGCTGGCGCTCCATCCCGACGGTGACGTGCTCGGCAGCGTCTCGGGCGGCTGCGTCGAAGGGGCGGTCGTCGAGGTCGCGACCGAGGTGCTCGCGTCCGGTGTGCCACAGCGCGTCCGGTACGGCATCTCCGACGACGAGGCGTTCGCCGTCGGCCTGACCTGCGGCGGCACCATCGAGGTGTTCGTGCGCCGCCTCGCGCCCGCCGACCTCGACCTCGACGCGATCGCGTCCCACATCGAGGCGGACGAACCGGTCGCGGTCGCCACCATCGTCGAACACGCCCAGGACGAGGCGCTCCCGGGCCGCTCGCTGGTCGTCACCGACCTCGGTGTCGACGGCACGACCGGTGAACCCTGGCTCGACCGCGCGATCGTCGAGCACGCACGCGGCATGCTGGCGCAGGGGCAGACGGGCCTGCGACACGTCGGACCCCGCGGCGAGCGGCGCATGGACGACGTCGCGGTGTTCATCGAGTCGTTCGCCCCCCGCCCCCGGATGCTGGTGTTCGGGGCGATCGACTTCGCCGCGGCCGTCGCGTCGATGGGGCGCTACCTCGGCTTCCACGTCACCGTCTGTGACGCCCGCGCCCGGTTCGCCACCGCGATGCGCTTCCCCGACGCGGACGAGGTGGTCGTCGACTGGCCGCACCGCTACCTCGGCACCACCGAGGTGGACGCCCGCACCGTGATCTGCGTGCTCACCCACGACCCGAAGTTCGACGTGCCCGTGCTCGAGGTGGCCCTGCAGACCCCGGCCGCCTACATCGGGGTCATGGGCAGCCGCCGGACCCACGAGGACCGGTTGCGCCGCCTGCGCGAGGTCGGGGTCGACGAGGCCGCGCTGCGCCGGCTGCACTCGCCGATCGGCTTGGATCTCGGGGCCCGCACCCCGCAGGAGACCGCCGTGTCGATCGCGGCCGAGATCGTCTCGCTGCGCCACGGCGGCAGCGGCCTGCCGCTGCGCGAGACCGAGGGCGACATCCACCGCACCTCCGACCCCGTTGGCGCCTGACCCCTCTGCCGTCCCGCCTGAACCTCCCACCGTCCCGCCCGCCCCTCCCCACCGACCCGAAGGAGCCCCACGTGGAGTTCACCAACGAGTTCACCGTCCCCACCGACGTGGACACCACGTTCGCGACCCTCACCGACCTCGAGAAGGTCGCCCCCTGCCTGCCCGGTGCCCAACTCGAGGAGGTGGACGGCGACGTCTATTCCGGCCGGGTCAAGGTGAAGGTCGGCCCGATCCAGATGACCTACCGGGGTCAGGCGCGCATGGTCGAGGCCGATGCCGACGCCAAGCGGGGCCGCATCGAGGCCAACGGCAAGGAGTCACGCGGCGGCGGCACCGCGAAGGCCGATGTCACCGCCCAACTGCGCGAGGGCGGCGAGGGCACGGTGGTCACGGTGACCACCGACCTCACCGTCACCGGCAAGCCGGCCCAGTTCGGGCGTGGGGTCATGGAGGAGGTCGGCACCAAGATCATCGACGCGTTCGCCGAACGCCTGCGCGCCATGCTCGCCGAGGAGCAGGCCGGCGCAGGTGCGGCAGGCGGCCCGGCCGAGCCGGTGCCTGCCCGCGGCGAGGCGGCGGCGACGGGCGCGACGGCCGCGGCGTCTGCGGCACCGCCCATCGTGGACGGGCCGCGCCAGTTGACCACCGACCCGTCGCGCGAGAACGATGCGCTCGACCTGATGGACGTCGCCGGCGGCGCCACGTTGAAGCGGCTGCTGCCCGTCGCGGTGGTCGCCATCGTGCTCGCGATCGTCTTCGCCGTGCTGCGCCGGCGTCGCCGGTGACCGCAGGAGCGACTCAGCCGTGCCGGGTGTCCCCGGCGAGCAGGTCGAGCGCGTGCGGGAGCAGGTCGAGGATCGCGCCCAGGCTCTCGGTCGCACCCTTCGGACTGCCGGGCAGGTTCACGATCAGCGTCGCCCCCCGGGCGCCGCAGATCCCGCGGGACAGGTCCGCCATCGGTGTGACCGCCCGCCCGGCGGCGCGCATGGCCTCGGCCAGTCCCGGCGCCTCGCGCTCGATCACGTCGCGCGTCGCCTCGGGGGTCACGTCGCGCGGGCCGAACCCGGTCCCGCCGGTCACGACCACCAGGCCGAGGTCGTTCCCGTCCGCCAGGTCGCGCAGGAGCGCGCCGATGCGGTCGCGTTCGTCGGGCACCACCTCGCGGCGGACGACCTCGAAGCCGGCGGCCGTCAACTGTTCGGTCACGGCGGCTCCCGAACGGTCCTCGCGGTGTCCGGTGGTGACGCCGTCCGAGGCGGTCACCACGGCGGCACGGGCACGTACGTCCGGTCCGGTCATCGGCGTGCTCCTGGTCGTCCCGCGCAGCCTACGAGGTCGCCGGTGAGCGCCCCGGCCCTGCCCACCACCACCGCAGCGGCGCTCGTCCTGGCCGCCGGTTCCGGCAGCCGGTTCGGTGGCACGAAACAACTCGCCGAACTCGACGGGCAACCGCTGGTGGCGCACGCTGTCGCGACGGCGCATGCCGCGGGCCTCGCGCCCGTCTATCTCGTCGTCGGGCACGACCGCGACGCGGTGATCGCCGCGGCCGCCTCGGCGGGTGAGGTCGAGGTGGTCGACAACCCCGACCATGCGGCCGGCCAGGCCGGGTCGCTGGCCCGGGGCATCGTGGCCGTCGAGCACGGTCCCGACGTCGACGTCGTCGTGGTCCTGCTCGCCGATCAGCCGCGGGTGCGTGCCGACGTCGCCCAGGCGGTGGCCGACGCCGCCGCGTCCTCGGCGGACGGGATCGCACGGGCGAGCTACGCCGACGGACCCGGCCACCCGGTGGCGCTCGCCCGCCAGGTCTGGCCCCGCCTGCACGACCTGGCCGGCGACGAGGGCGCACGACAGTTGTTCGCCGGCTACGACATCGCCACCGTCTCGGTGTCCGACACCCTGCCGCGTGACGTCGACACGGCCGGGGACCTCGACACGCTGCGCCGCGGCGGCCACCGGCCGGGACACCCCCCGAAGTAGGCTGCCTGCACCGACCCGAACGGCGACACCCCGAGGCCTCTGGACGCGTTGCCGCACCTGCGCTCGGGCAAGGTCCGCGACCTCTACGACGTCGACCCCGAGCACCTGCTGCTCGTGGCGTCGGACCGGGTGTCGACCTACGACGTGATCCACCCGACACCGATCCCCGACAAGGGACGGGTGCTGACCGGGCTGTCGGCGTTCTGGTTCGACCACCTGCGCGAGTTGGGGCCCAACCACCTCGTCTCGACCGCGACCAGGGATCTTCCCCCCGCCGTGGCGGACGAGGCGGACCGCCTGCGGGGCCGGTTCATGTTGGTCCGCAAGGCACAGATCGTGCCGTTCGAGTGCGTGGTACGTGGCTACCTCGCCGGTTCGGGCTGGCAGGAGTACCAGCAGCACCGTTCGGTGTGCGGGGTCGAGTTGCCGGACGGCCTGGTCGAGGCGGACCGGTTGCCCGAGCCGATCTTCACCCCGGCCACGAAGGCCGAGTTCGGCGAACACGACATCAACGTCGCCTTCGACGTGGTCGTCGGGGCCGTGGGCGAGGACCTCGCCGGGCAACTGCGCACCCGGTCGCTCGCGCTGTACCTCGCGGCCGCCGCGCACGCGGCGGCGCAGGGGATCCTGCTGGCCGACACCAAGTTCGAGTTCGGTCTCCTCGACGGCGAACTGGTGCTGGCCGACGAGGCGCTGACCCCGGACTCGTCGCGCTACTGGCCGGCCGACGCCTGGGAGCCGGGGCGGACGCCCCCGAGCTTCGACAAGCAGTTCGTGCGCGACTACGCCACCTCGACCGGGTGGGACCGCACGCCGCCGGCGCCGGCGCTGCCCGACGAGGTGGTCACGGCGACCCGCGCGAAGTACGTCGAGGCCTACGAGCGGCTCAGCGGCCGGCCCTTCAGCACCTGGCTCGAGCAGGAGTAGCCACCGGGGTCGGGCGGACAAGGCCGATCAGGTGTGGTCGTCCGTCGGTGAACCGGGCCGGATCCCGGCCGCGAACACCGGTTGTCTGAGCAACCAGTGATCGCGACCGAAGGAAGATCCAGTGGCCCGCATCGGCATCGTCTACCACTCCATGTACGGCTCGACCTACGAGTTGGCGACCGTGCTGGCCGAAGGCATCGAGAAGGCCGGTGGTGAGGCCGAACTGCGGCGCGTCCCCGACCCGCTGCTGCCCGACGAGGTCAAGCGCATGGAGGGCGTCGCGGCCGCCATCGAACAGCAGTCGCACGTCACCGAGGCCACGGTCGATGAACTGGCCGAGTTCGACGGGCTGATCTTCGGCTCACCGACCCGCTACGGCTCCAAGACGGCCCAGATGCAGAACCTGATGGACCAGACCGGCGGGCTGTGGCAGTCGGGCGGACTGGTCGGCAAGCCCGCAGGGTTCTTCACCGGCGCCGCCACCATGCACGGCGGCCACGAGTCGACGATCCTGTCGCTGTCGACCTTCGCCTACCACCACGGCATGGTGATCGTCCCGGCCGGCTACGGCCTCGCCGAGGAGGTCGGGTCCACCCGTACCGGCGGCAGCCCCTACGGCCCGACCCACTGGAGCCCGATGGGCGGCCAGAAGGACGGTATCGACGACGACGAGCGCGAGATTGCCCTGAAGTACGCAGCCCACTTCAACGCCGTCGCCGACAAGCTGGCAGCCTGAGTCCTCACAGACCCGCGCGTGGTGTTTCTCCCTCACCTCGCGCGCTCCCGCGCCGGCCACTCCCGCCGAGCGCCTTCGCCGCCCCCGGTCCCTCCCAACCGGGGGCGGCATCTTTTCCTGGTGGTGACGAACGGTCGGGAGCGCCGCCACGGTCCGGATCGGTGCCTGCCTAGCGTCGGTCGTCGTCGAAGGTGTCGCTGGTGTCGTTGTCCCCCGTCTGGTCCCTGCCGGTGGCGGTGGCGGCATTCGTCGCCGCGGCCCTCGTCATCGCCACGGCCGGTTCGCGGCTCGCCGGTCTCGTGGACCGGCTCGCCGACCGCACCGGGCTCGGCGAGGCGATCGCGGGCGCGGTGCTGCTCGGGGCGGCGACCTCGCTGCCCGGCATCGTGGTCAGCGTCGTCGCGGCGGCGTCCGACCGACCGAGCGTGGCGGTCAGCAACTCCGTGGGCGGTATCGCCGTCCAGACCGCCTTCATCGTCGCGCTCGACCTGGCCTACCGGAGAGAGAACATCGAACGCGCGGCCGCGTCGCTGGCGAACGTGTTCAACACGCTGCTGATGATCACCCTGCTCGGGGTCGTGGTGCTGGGCGTGGCGATGCCGCCGGCGACACTGCTCGGCGTGCACCCGGCCACGCTGCTGCTGATCGCCGTCTACGGCTACGGACTGCGGCTGAGCCGGCAGATCGCCGACGACCCGATGTGGCACCCGGAGCTGACCCGCGAGACGCGTCTCGACGAACCGGACGAACCAGGCGAGGGCGAGACGGTCGCCGGACTGTGGTGGCGTTTCGGCGTGGCGGCCGTCGTGGTCGGTGCTGCCGGTTGGGTCGTCGGGCGGGCCGGCCTGTCGCTGATCGAGGCAACCGGCCTGTCCGGCACCTTCGTCGCGGTGGCCTTCACGGCCATCGCGACCTCGCTGCCCGAACTCGTCACCGGGATCGCCGCCGTGCGCGCCGGCGCGTTGACCCTGGCCGTCGGCGGCATCATCGGCGGCAACACGTTCGACACCATGTTCGTGGCGGTGTCCGACGTCGTGTACCGGAGCGGGTCGATCTACGCCGAGATCGGACCGAGCGACCTGTTCGTGCTGGGCTGGGCGATGCTGCTGACCGGCATCCTCGGTGCCGGCCTCATCCGCCGTGACACGGGGCGGGTCGGGTTCGAGGGCGTGGCCATCCTGGCCGGTTACGTCGGCGGCCTCGCCATCCTGTCGACCATGGGCTGAGGAGCTCCGCCCGGTCTCCGTCGACCGGGCGGCCCGTGTCGCCACGGCTCCTCGGGTGAGTGTCGTACGCTGGTTCGCCCTCCTCAAGGTCGTGGTCAGGTGAACGGCGTCGGCGTCCAGCTCGGTCTGATCGCGTTCCTCATTGTTCTCAACGCAGCGTTCGCTGGCTCGGAGATCGCCCTGATCTCGTTGCGCGAGGGCCAGTTGGCTCGGCTCGAGCAGCGCTCACAGGCAGGCCGGGTGCTCGCCCAGTTGGCACGCGAGCCGAACCGGTTTCTGTCCACGATCCAGATCGGGATCACCCTGGCGGGGTTTCTGGCGTCGGCGACCGCTGCGGTCGCGTTGGCAGAACCGCTGATCGAGCCGCTGTCGATTATGGGGCGGGCGGCTCGTCCGGTGGCGATCTTCGCGATCACGCTCGCGTTGACGTTCGTCACGCTGGTGTTCGGCGAGTTGGCCCCGAAGCGTCTGGCGATGCAGCGCGCAGAAGCATGGGGGCTGCTCGCGGCCCGCCCGCTCGTGGTGATCTCCAAGATCGTGGCGCCGGCCATCTGGCTGCTCTCGCATGCCACCGACCTCACCGTCCGGCTGTTCCGCGGCGACCCCGATGTCGACCGCCAGGCCGTCACCAATGAAGAGATCCGCGACCTGATCGCGTCGCAGCCCACCTACACCGATGAGCAGCGTCGGATCATCGACGGGGCATTGGAGGTCGCCGAGCGCACTCTGCGGCAGGTCGTGGTCCCACGCGCGAAGGTCACGGCGCTGGCGGCTGACACCCCAGTCAGCGAGGCGCTGCAGCGACTGGCCGCGGCCGGCCACAGCCGCGCACCGGTGTTCGCCAATGAGCTTGACGATGCCGACCGCACGATCTCGGTGCTCGGACTGGTGGGACGGTCGGGCACGGTCGGTGACCATGCGCGCCCAGCCACCGCCCTGCCCGAGTCGCTCAATGCGGTCGTCGCGCTGCGGGAGTTGCAGTCCGCGCGGCAACAGCTGGCACTGGTGGTGTCCGAACACGGAGGTGTGGAGGGCATCATCAGTGTCGAGGACCTTGTCGAGGAACTCGTCGGTGAGATCTACGACGAACACGACCGTGACGTCCAAGAAGTCGTCCACGAGCACACGGGCGCGGTCATCGTCGTCGGGACCTTCCCCGTGCACGACCTGGAGGACCTCGGAATCGAGGTCGAGGCCGACGAGGCGACAACTGTCGGGGGGCTGGTCGTCGAACAGCTCGGTCGCATCCCCGTGGTCGGCGACCGTGTCGAGCTCGCCGGCCACAATTTCGAAGTGCTCTCGGTGCGGCGCCGTATCGCTGAACGCGTCCGCATCCAAGCGCGGTCGGTGAGCTGACCGCCACCCCAACGCTGCCGCTGCAGGCG
>DATHUR010000160.1:0-5975 GCA_035462025.1 Egicoccus sp.
CTGGTGTTCGTCGACGCCGACGCCGACCGGGCGGTCCACGCGTGCCAGCGGTTGCGCGAGGCGATTCGCGCGTTGCGGATCACGGCCGAGGATGGCCGCGACCTCGGCACCATCACCGCCTCGTTCGGGGTCGCGACGACCCGCGGCCCCGGGCTCGACCGGCCCGCGCTGATCGCCGCTGCCGACGAGGCGCTCTACGCCGCCAAACGGGCCGGCCGCGACCGCGTCATGCACATCGACGACGTCGACGAACGGCTCGCCACCTCGAGCACCGACGGCGCCTGAGGCGGTCGTCCACAGCCTGGGCGACATCCGGCGAGCCCGCGTCGGCGCAGCTCTCGTACCGTTGGCGTTGCGGGTCGGCTGGAGAGGTGGGACCCTTGGCGATCGACGAGCGCCGCCGGAGCGAACTCTACGAGGGGCTCGCCGCTGCCATCGGACCCGAGGCCGCCGTGACCATGTTCGAGCTGCTCCCGCCGCAGGGGACCGAGCTGGCCACCCGCGCCGACATCGATCGCCTCGACGCGCGCATCGACGGGCTCGAACATCGGCTCGACGCCCGCATCGACGGACTCGAACACCGGCTCGACGGGTTCGAACAGCGCATCGACGATCGTCTCGACGGCCTGCGCAACGAACTGCTCGCCGCGTTCCGTGGCGAGCTCGTGGCGGCCGTGGCCGGCCAGACCCGCGCCGTGATCATCGCAACGGCCACCGCGACCTTCGGCATCGGCAGCCTGGCGGTCGCGCTGGCGCAGCTGCTGTCCTGACCATGCGCGACGCCCCGGCCGAGATCGACCGGGGCGCCCGCTACGTGCGTTCCGCTACTGCTGTTGCAGGCGCTTGATCATCAGCTGGGCCGCCTCGGAGGGGTTCATCGCGACCGAGATCCCGTAGCTCTCGAGGATCTCCTTCTTCTCGGCCGCCGACTCGCCGCCGGGACCGCCCTCCTTGACGATGGCACCGGCGTGGCCCATCTGCTTGCCCTCGGGCGCCTCGAAGCCGGCGATGTAGCCGACGACCGGGGTGTCGGGGATGTTGTCACGGATCCACTCGCCGGCCTTCTGCTCCTCGGAGCCGCCGATCTCGCCGACGAAGGCGATCGCCTCGGTGTCGGGGTCCTCGGCGAAGGCCTGGATCACGTCGAGGAACTGCGTGCCGATGACCGGGTCACCGCCGATGCCGACGCACGTGGAGATGCCGATGCCGGCCACGTTGAGCTCGTGCATGATCTGGTAGGTCAGCGTGCCCGAGCGCGACACGAGCCCGACCTTGCCCGGCCGCGTGATGTCGGTGGGGATGATGCCCACGTTGGACTTGCCAGGGCTGATCAGACCGGGGCAGTTCGGGCCGATCAGGCGGACCCCGCCGCGCCGGACGACGGTGTCGTACACCTCGGTCATGTCGTGGACGGGCACGCCCTCGGTGATGGCGACGATGGTCTGGATCCCGGCCTCGTAGGCCTCGAGGATCGCGTCCTTCGTGAAGGGCGCCGGCACCATGACCATCGAGGTGTTGGCGCCGGCCTCGGTGACGGCCTCCTGCACCGTGGCGTAGACCGGGACGCCCAGTTCGTCCCAGGTCGTGCCGCCCTTCTTCGGGTGGGTGCCGGCAACGACCTTGGTGCCGTAGTCGAGGTTGCGCTTGGCGTGGAACGTGCCCTGGGAACCGATGCCCTGGACCACGACCTTGGTGTTCTCGTCGATGAAGATGCTCACGGGTTACTCCTCACGCCACGACGGGCGTCTGTCGGCCGGGTCAGGCGCTGGCGAGGCGGACGGCTTCGGCGGCTGCGTCCTGCATCGTCGGCTTGGACACGACGCTTGCCAGGTTCGCCTCCTCGAGGATGCGACGGCCCTCCTCGGCGTTGGTGCCGTCGAGACGGATCACCAGCTTCTGCGGGAAGTCGCCCAGTCGCTTGGTGGCCTCGATGATGCCGTTGGCCACCTCCTCGCCACGCGTGATACCGCCGAAGATGTTGATGAACACGCTCTTGACGTTGGGGTCCTTGAGCACCAGCCCCAGCGATTCGGCCATCTCGTCGGCCGAGGCGCCTCCGCCGACGTCGAGGAAGTTCGCCGCCCGGCCACCGTTTTGCGCCACGACGTCGAGGGTGGCCATGACCAGCCCTGCGCCGTTGCCGAGCACGCCGACGTTGCCGTCGAGCTTGACGTACTGGATGCCCTTGTCCTTGGCCTCGGCCTCGAGCGGGTCGTCGTTGTCGATGCCCTCGATCTGCCACTCGTCGTAGCCGTCGTGGCGGAACGCGGCGTTGCCGTCGAGCGTCACCTTGGCGTCGAGGGCGATGATGCGGCCATCCCCGGGATGGTCGGCACCGGGAGCGGACTTGGTCTTGATCAGCGGGTTGATCTCGGTGAGCGTGGCGTCCTCGGCGAGGTAGGCGTCGAACAGCTTGACGAGCAGGTCGGCGGCCTCCTCGCGGGTGTCCTCGGGCATGTCCGCCTGCGTCATGACCTCGAGCGCGATGGCCTTGGGCAGGCCGTTCTCGCGCTCGGACGGCAGCACCGTGCGCTTGACCACGGCGTCGGGGTTGGTGCGGTTGACCTCTTCGATCTCCACCCCGCCTTCCTTGGAACAGATGATCAACTCGCCCTTGTTGACCCGGTCGTGCATCACCGAGAGGTAGTACTCCTCCTCGATGTCGCTGGCGGGCTCGATGTAGACCACGTTGACGGTGTGGCCCTTGATGTCGAGACCGAGGATGTTTCCGGCGTGCTCCTTGGCGTCGGCGACGGAGGGGGCGTACTTGACGCCGCCCGCCTTGCCGCGGCCGCCGGTCTTGACCTGGGCCTTGACCATCACCGCCGAGGCGCCGTCGGTCTCGATGTACCGGCGTGCCGCCGCCTCGACCTCGTCGACGGTGCGGCAGGCCGTGCCCTCGGCGGGGACGGGGACGCCGTTGCGGCGGAACAGTTGCTTGCCCTGGAACTCCACGAGGTCCACGCGGGGCCTCCTCGGTCAGTGGTTGTGTGGGATGGCGGTGGACGTGCGACGCCGCGACCGATGGTCCGGCCGCGGCGTGAGGTTCAGACGCGTTCGGGGACGTTGCCCTTGACCCAGTCGGTGATCGTCTTCATCGGCGTCCCCGGCGTGAAGATGGCGGCGATCCCCTGCTCCTGCAGCTTCGGGATGTCCTCGTCGGGGATGATCCCGCCGCCGAAGACGACCACGTCGTCGGCACCGGCCTCGCGGAGCAGCTTGACCACCTTCGGGAACAGCGTCATGTGCGCCCCGGAGTGGATCGACAGGCCGACGGCCTGGGCGTCCTCCTGCAGGGCGGCGCTGACGATCTGGTCGGGGGTCTGGTGCAGGCCCGTGTAGATGACCTCGCAGCCGGCATCGCGCAGCGCACGGGCGACGACCTTCGCGCCTCGGTCGTGGCCATCCAGTCCGGGCTTGGCCACGACGACCCGGATCGCCATGTCGCTGTCCTTGTTGTGGGCATTGGCGGTGAGGATAGTCGGGGGCCGGGGACCCCTCCCAAGCCGTCCCTGACCGCACGTCGCAGGTCCCGGCGTGGCGGACCGGGGCGCCCACGGCCCCGGGTACCGTGCCCCGCGATGAGCGCGTCCTCGCCGGGCCCCGAGCGGCCGGAGTTCGGCCCCTCGGGCTACCTGCCCGAGCGGGCGTCGAAGCGCGCCCGCAAGATCGTGCTCCGGGCGCCACTCGGGATGCAGTGGATCGTCGCGTCCGTCCTGGCCGGGCTGCTCGTGGTCGTGGCGGGCGGGCTGTACCTGCAGCGCCGTGACGATCCACCGCCCGCGCCGTGGGTCGCGGTCGGCGCCGTCGACGACCTCGCCGACAGCCAGCCGCTGGACGACCTCGATGCCGTCCTCGTCGCCGCCGGTGGCCGGGTCCGCGCCTTCGCCGAGGCGGACGGGGTCGTCTACTGCGCGGCGTCCAACCGGCTCGAGGACGGCACACGGGTGTGGAGCCTCACCGGCCGCGGGCTCGGCGGTGCACCGTCGTTGGGCGAGCACCCGACCCTGGTGCACGACGGCGTCGTCTACGTCGACCCCACGCGTACCGTGACCGGGCCGGCGCCGTCCGACGAGGCGGCCGCGCCGGCCTGTTAGCACCCGGCGGGCGCCCGACGGGGCCACGATCGCCGGACGTCAGGACCGGGCGGTCATGTGCTGTTCGAGCCGGGCGAGGGTCGCGGTGATGCCGTCGAGGTTGCGACGGGGATAGCTCGACAGATCGAGCCAGAACGTCATCGCGGCGCGCGACCAGTCGAACGACTCGGTGACCAGCGTGGCCGGTCGGCCGTCGTCGGTGGTCGTGTCCTCGAGTTCGTAGCGCCACCGGTGACCGTGGAAGTGGCGCCAGGCGATCAGCCGACCTTCCTCGAACTCCACGACGGTGTTGAGGATCCGATACGGCAGCACGATCCGCATGTCCATGCCGAACTTCACCCCGGGACCGAGTCGGGCGGGGCCGCCCGGTTGCACGGCGGCGACCGTGCCCGATCCATCGATCAGCGGGTGTTGGGCCGGGTCGGCGAGCACGTCGAAGATCGCCTGCCGGTCGGCCGCGATCACACGGCTGGCCGACACCTTGCGCGTGCGCTGTGCCACGAAGCGGCCTCCTCGGGTCCCGGTGCGCCACGGTAGCCAGCCTGTCCGCCGTGCTCCGTCCCGCCGCCCAGCTTCCGACATGACCGTTGACAAATACTCTAGGGGGGTATTGTATGCGACGAACGAAGGAGGCCGAGATGCAGGCTCACGCAGATCACCAGCCGACCGCCGAGCACCACCAGGACGCGCCCGGTGGCCACGCAGGCCACGACAGCCAGGACGAGCACCAGGGCCACGGCGGCCATGCCGGCCACGGGGACCACGCGGCCCTGTTCCGCGACCGGTTCTGGCTCACGGTGCTCCTCGCCATCCCCGTCGTGATCTGGTCCCACCACGTCCAGGAACTGTTGGGCTACATGGAGCCGACCTTCTCGGGCTCAGACCTGATCGCGCCGGCGCTCGGCACGGTCGTGTTCTTCTACGGCGGCTGGCCGTTCCTGACCGGCGGTTGGCAGGAGGCTCGCGCCAGGCAGCCGGGGATGATGCTGCTGATCGCGATGGCCATCACGGTCGCGTACGTCGCGTCGCTCGCGACGAGCCTGGGCTGGTTCTCGCAGGAGGTGTGGTGGGAACTGGCCCTGCTGATCGCGATCATGCTCCTCGGTCACTGGATCGAGATGCGCGCGATCGGCCAGGCGCGCGGCGCCCTGGCCGCACTGGCCGAGTTGCTGCCCGACGAGGCGGACCGCGTCGCCGAAGACGGATCGACGGTCACGGTGCCCATCGCCGACCTGCGGACGGGTGACGTCGTCCTGGTTCGTCCGGGCGCGCGGGTACCTGCCGACGGCCACGTGGTCCAGGGCGCCGCCGACGTCGACGAGTCCATGCTGACCGGCGAGTCGAACCCGGTGGCCCGCGCCGAGGGTGACCGGGTCGTCGCCGGCACGGTCGTGATGGACGCGAGCCTGCGCGTCGAGGTGGACGCGCTCGGCGAGGACACGGCGATCGCCGGGATCCAGCGCCTGGTCGCCCAGGCCCAGGACTCACGGTCGCGGGCCCAGGCACTCGCCGACCGGGCCGCCGCGTTGCTGTTCTACGTCGCCGTCGCCGCCGGGGCCGTGACCGCCGTCGTCTGGGTGGCGATGGGCCAGCCCTCGTTCGCGATCAACCGCTCGGTCACGGTGTTGATCATCGCCTGCCCGCACGCCCTGGGGCTCGCCATTCCGCTGGTGACGGCGATCTCGACCTCGAAGGCCGCACGGTCGGGGATCCTGGTCAAGGACCGGCTCGCGCTCGAACGGATGCGGACCGTCGACGCGGTCCTGTTCGACAAGACCGGGACCCTGACGCGCGGCGAGCACGTCGTGGCCGAGGTGGCGGTCGCCGACGGCGTCGACGAGCAGGAACTGCTGCGGCTCGCCGGCGCCGTTGAGGCCG
>DATHUR010000161.1:0-3105 GCA_035462025.1 Egicoccus sp.
CGGGGTGGCCCGTCGCACCCGCGAGGCGGCGTTCCTGTGCGAGGCCGCGGGGTTCGACGTCGTGCTGGTCGAGACGGTGGGCGTCGGCCAGTCCGAGACGGTCGTGGCCGACATGGTCGACTGCTTCGTGCTGCTGGCCGCCCCGGGGGGCGGCGACGAGCTCCAGGGCATCAAGAGGGGGATCGTGGAGCTGGCCGACGTGATCGTGGTCAACAAGGCCGACGGCGACCTGCTCCCCGCCGCCCGCCGTGCCGTGGCCGACCACCGTCGCGCCGTCCACCTGCTGCGGCCGAAGCACCCCGGATGGCCGGTGCCGGTGCTCGCGGTGTCTGCGGTGCACGGCACCGGGGTCGACGAGGTGTGGGCCGAGATCGAGCGGTTCGAGGAGCATCTGCGGGCGGGCGGTGGTCTCGACCGCCTGCGGGCCGACCAGTCGGTCGCGTGGATGTGGGCCGAGGTGCGCGAGCGCCTGATCGAGGCGTTCCGCCACGACGGGCGCGTCGCCATGCGCCTGGCCGACGTCGAGGCCGACGTTCGGGGCGGGCGGGTGTCGCCGACATCGGCCGCCCACGAGTTGCTGGCCGCCCACGGGCTGCCGGCCGAGGTCGAGTGACGAGCGCATGGCCACACGCACCGAGACACAGTTGACGAGCCCCGAGGACCGCCGCCGATGACGCCCGACCAGACCGCCGACCCCGCCCCCGAGCGCCGGTGGCCGACGGCCGACGAGGTCGCGGCGCAGGCCCGCCGGGTCGCCTGGGCGGCCTACCGCCGCGCCGGCCGCCTGGGCCGACGGGTGCTCGGGGCCGACCCCGCGGCCCCGCCAGCCTCGCTGCCCGGCCCCGACGTGGACGTCCCGCCGTGGCTGCCCCTCCCCGAGGGCGGCGCCGTGCTGTGCAACGTGTGCCGCTGGCAGGGCGACGCGTTCGACGGCACCGCGCACGTCGAGCTGTCGCTGTGCCCCCGCTGCGGCAGCAACGGGCGCGACCGGTTCCTCCACTGGTGCCTGGTGCAGTGGGTCGACCTGGGGCCCGCCCTGCGGGTGATCGAGTGCAGCCCCCGCCTGGGCGAGGGCTACCGGGCGGCGATGGGCACGTGGTTCTTCTACCGGACGAGCGACTACGACCTGCGGGCCCACGCCGGCAACCTCCGCCTCGACCTCCAGGCAATCGACCTGCCGGACGCCTGTGTCGACGTGCTGTTGTGCGCCCACGTGCTCGAGCACGTGCCCGACACCGACAAGGCGCTGTCCGAGCTGCGCCGGGTCGTCGCCCCAGGCGGCCACCTCCTGCTGCAGGTGCCGGTGCTGCAGGTCCGCACGGCGCCGCCCACGGAGCCGGAGTTCCACGGCGACCGTACGCCGGTCTTCTGGCGCTTCGGGTTCGACCTCACGGCCCGCCTGCGGCGCGAGGGGTTCGTGACCGACCTGCTGTGCACGGAGGAGCTGGCCGACGCGGTCGCGTCGGGCGGCAACCCGTGGGCGTCGTGGGCCGGCGAGTTCGACGTCCCCGACATCCTCGCCGGGGCCCGCGCCGACGGAACGGCCGACGACCTGGTTGTCGTCGCCGACCGGGCGACGGCGGCCCGCCTCGGCATCGAGCCAGGCTACCAGTACCTCACCTGGGACTGCAGGGCCCCCCGCTGACCGACGTCGCCGTCAGCCGGCCGCCGGCGGTTCGACGCCGAGGTGCTCGAGGATGGCGTCGAGCTTGCGGTCATGGCGGTCGAGATCGACCTCGATCTCCGACCCGAGCGCGTCGATCATCGCGTCCTGGTGGTCCAAGCGCTGCTCGACCACATCGAATCGGCGGTAGACGAAGTCGAACTGCGCATCTCCCTCGGTGAACTTCTGATCGACCGCAGCGAACTTCTCGTCGAGGTACGTGCGCAGGCCGACGACCTCGGTCGCCGTCATCTCGACGGTGGCGGTCAGCGTGCGCTCGATGCGGTTGACGCGCTCGACCAGGCGATCGAACTCGTCGCGGGTGACGGCACCCATCGTGTTGGCTCCTCGTTCAGATGACACCGTGGGATGCCCTCCGCATCGATCTGCCGACGCCTAGCCCCACCCGCCAGCTGGCGACGAACGCTCGTTCGGCACGCTAGCAGGTCACGCGACCCGTTCGAGCCAGAGGTTCGCGCCCGGGTTGTGGGCCACCCAGGGAAGGTTCTCGAGCGCGTCGCGGTGGCGGATCCACAGGAAGTCCTGGAACCAGCGGATGGCGAACGCCGGGTTGTAGGCCAGGAACGCCCGCACGAGATACGCCTCGTGCCACGCCCGCCCCTGGCGCACCCAGTCCGCCGGGTACTCGAACGGGAAGAAGATGTCGTGGAGGTGCACCCACACGCCCACCCGCAGCCGGGGCAGCACCTCGAACAGCAGATGGTTGACGTCGGACCCCGCCTTGGCGACATGGGTCGAGTCGACGAACAGCACGTCGCCGGGGCCGAGGGCGGCGAATACGGCCAGGTCGACGTCCTGGACGGGCGTGCGGTGGATCGTGACCCGCCGCTCGTCGCCGTCCCGCAGCAGGCCCTCGACCAGGGCGGGATACGGCTCGACGAACGTCACGTCCGTCAGCGGCAAATAGGCGTCGACCGTGTCGAGGACCAGCGCCGACGAGTAGCCCGACCCGACCTCCACGATGCGGGTCGGCCGCAGGTGGCGCAGCATGCCGTGCAGCACCACGCTGTCGCCGTACGAATAGGCAGGGTTGTCGAGCCAGTAGCGGCGGTCGCCGCGTTCGGCCTCGTGCTCGGCCAGGTCGGCGTCGGCGACCACTGCGGCCAGCGTGTCGACCAGCGCGAGCTGCTCCTGCTCGTGCAGGTCGATGCCTGGCAGGTCTCGCCCGGGGTCGAGCAGGCCCGCCGCCCTGCGCTCGTAGTCCGCCAGGTCGGGGAAGGGCGAGTAGAAGTGCCCGGGCGGCACCCAGGTCTCGTACACCGAGGGCAGGTGGGCGTTCTCGTGCTCGAGCTCCCGGGCCCGCCGATCGGCGGCACGCAGGCGCGCCAACCGGGCCGCGAGCGCCCGCGACGACGCGGTAGGTGTACGGGCGGCCCGCAGAGCTCGGCGGGCGGTGGCGGCGAGCCAGTCGGACGAGGAAC
>DATHUR010000162.1:0-22001 GCA_035462025.1 Egicoccus sp.
CGTCCCGCCGCGGTGCGGCGGGACGGCGGGTCCGGGACCGGCGTCCTAGACGTGCTGCTCGAGCAGGTCGCGCAACCGCAGCAGGCCGTCGCGCAGTCGGCTCTTGGCGGTGCCCTCGGGGATGCCGAGCACGCGTGCGACGTCGCGGTAGGTGTGGCCGGCGAAGTAGGCCAACTCGATCGCCTCGCGCTGCCGCTCGGAGAGTTCGGCGAGGGCCTGACGCACCTGCCAGTGTTCGAGGCGGACCTCGACCGCGTCGGCGACCTCGTCGAAGGGCCGGGACTGGTCGCGTTGCGACACGCGCTGGTCGCGGTCACGGCTCGCCTGCTCGCTGCGCACCCGGTCGACCGCGCGCCGGTGCGCCAGCGTCGTGATCCACGCCGAGGCCGAACCCCGGGCCGGATCGAACCGGTCGGCCTTGCGCCAGGCCTCGACCAGCACCTCCTGGGCGACCTCCTCGGCCAGTGCCCGGTCTCGCAGGACACGCGTCGCGATGCCCAGCACCTGCGGGGCGAGGCGCTCGTAGAACGCCGCGAACGCGGCCTGGTCTCCCGTGGCCGCCGCGGTCAACAGCGACTCGGCGGTCACGACCGGACTCGGCGGCGCGGCCGGGCGCCGACGCCGCACCGTGGCGCGGGCGGGAAAGTCGATCACGACGCCGGTGGCACTCATGCACGTCCTCGAGGGGTGGGAGCGGAAGCGAATCCTCGCGCCTTGTAGAGGTTCTGTCAAGCTATACGTACAGGTTGATCGGCCAGTGGCCGCGGCAAGCTTGCGGGGACGGCGGTACGGCGCACGCCACTAGCCTGTCGCGGACCGGCCCCCGTCAGGACAAGGACCTCGCGCGTGTACGCGGTACTGGCCGGCGGTGTCGGCGCCGCCCGCTTCCTGCGCGGCCTGACGGCCGCCGTCGACCCCTCGCAGGTGGTCGCGATCGTCAACGTCGGCGACGACCTGACCCTGCACGGCCTGCGGATCTGTCCCGATCTCGACTCGGTCACGTACTGGCTGGCGGGGGTGGTGCACCCGGTCCAGCAGTGGGGCCGGGCCGACGAGACGCACACGGTCGCCGCTGAACTGCGACGGTTCGGCCACGATGCCTGGTTCACGCTGGGCGACCGGGACCTCGCGACGCACCTGCACCGCAGCCAGCGGCTGCGCGAGGGCGGTGTCCTCTCGCAGGTGACCGACGAGATCCGCCGCGGCTTCGGCGTCGACGTGCGCCTGGTCCCGGTCACCGACGACCCGGTCGAGACCCGCATCCACACCGTCGACGGCCGCGACCTGCACTTCCAGGAGTACTGGGTCCGCGAGCGGGCGGCCCCCGACGTCGCCAGGATCGCCTTCGACGGCGCCGCGACCGCCAAGCCCGCGCCCGGGGTCGTCGAGGCCATCCTCGACGCCGAGGTGGTGCTTCTCGCCCCGTCGAACCCGGCCGTCTCCGTCGACCCGATCCTGGCCGTCCCCGGGATCCGCGAGGCACTGCGGCAGACCGCCGCCCCGGTGGTCGGGGTCTCGCCCATCATCGGCGGCCAGGTCGTGCGCGGGATGGCGCACCGCCTCCTGCCCGCGCTCGGCGTCGAGGTCAGCGCGGCGGGCGTCGCCGACCACTACGGCGACCTGCTCGACGGGTGGGTGCTCGACGAGAAGGATGCCGACCAGGTGGCCGCCGTCGAGGCGGCCGGGACCCGGTGCGTCGCGACCGCGACGCTGATGGACGACCTCGACGTCGCGGCGGCACTGGCACGGACCTGTCTGTCGCTGGCCGCCGAGGTGCGGCCGTGACGACCCGGGTCGACCTCGTCGGCCTCGCGACCCCGCACCGCTTCACGGCGGGCGACGACCTGGCCGCGACGCTGCTGGAGGCGGTCGCCGCGGCGGGCCTCGACCTGCGCGACGGCGACGTCGTGTGTGTGGCGTCCAAGGCCGTGAGCCTGGTCGAGGGTGCCCTGCACCCACTGCCCGCCGGCGATGCGAAGACGGCGCGGCGCCGCCTGGCCCGTGACCTCGCGACCCGGATCGTGGTCGACACCCCCGGCGTGCTCGTCACCGAGACCCCACACGGCTTCGTCTGTGCCAACGGTGGGATCGATGCCTCCAACGTCCCCGGCGACGACGTCGCCCTGCTGCTGCCCGACGACCCCGACGCGTCGGCCGAGCGCCTGCGGCGCGAGGTCGACGAACGCACCGGCGCGCGCATCGGCGTCGTCGTGACCGACACGTTCGGGCGGCCCTGGCGCCTCGGCCAGACCGAGGTCGCGCTCGGCGTCGCCGGGACGCCCGCGCTGCGCGACGAACGCGGCGGGGTCGACCTGCAGGGCCGGACTCTCGAGGTGACCGTCGCCGCGATCGCCGACGAGGTCGCCGCGGCCGCCGATCTCGTGCGCACGAAGGCCTCCGGGACGCCGTTCGTGCTCGTGCGCGGGCTGCCGGACGGTCCGCCGGGCACGGGCCGGGACCTGCTGCGCCCGGCCGCGACCGATGCATTCCGCGCGGGCGGCCCGACGGCGGCCGAGCACGCGGTCGCCGGGCGCCGCACGATCCGTCGCTTCCTCCCCGACCAGCCGGTCGACCCCGCCGTGGTCGAGGCCGCGGTGCGCGCCGCCGCCACCGCGCCCGCCCCGCACCACACCCGGCCCTGGCGATTCGTCCGGCTGACGTCGCCGACCCGCGAGCGCCTGCTGGACGCGATGGCGCAGCAGTGGCGCGCCGACCTCGCCGGGGACGGCACGACCGCCGATGTGATCGAGCGACGGATCGCCCGCTCGGACGCGGTGCTGCGTGACGCGCCGGAACTGCTCGCGCCCTTCGTCGTGCTCGACGGGGCACACGACTACCCCGACGACCGTCGCACCGGCGCGGAGCGCGACCTGTTCATGCTCGCCGGTGGCGCCGCACTGCAGAACCTGCAGGTCGTGCTCGCGGCCCACGGGCTCGGGGCGGCCTGGATCTCCTCGACGGCGTTCTGTGCGCCGACGGTGCGCGAGGTCCTCGGGCTCGACCCGACCTGGCAGCCGCTGGGAATCCTGGCGGTCGGCCATCCCGCCGACCGACCACCGCCCCGGGACGCGCCGCACGTCGAGGACCTGCTGCTCGAACGCTGAGCGCACCACCGTCCTGGGGAGGAGAGGAGCGGAAGTGGGTACGCTTCGCCCCTTCCGACGTCCTCTGCCCGACGAGGTACCCACCCGTGGCCGAACGCGAACGACTTCCCAACAAGGAGCGCCGCAACCAGGCGCGTGATGAGCGCAGGCGTCGCGAGGCCGAAGCGGCCGCGAAGCGCAAGAAGAGCGGCCTGCGCAACGGTCTGATCGGCGCCGGCATCATCGTGGTGGTCGGGGCCGTGCTCGCCCAGGCGTTCCTCGGCGGCCCGACCTCGATCGAGGACGCGATCCTGCTCAGCTCGACCGACGCCGCAGCCGCCCGCGAGGCCGCCGGCTGCGAGGTGCTCGTCGACCGCGAGCCGCTCGAGGACCGCACCCACTTCGAGGCCGCCTCCGCGCCGGCCGCCGATTCGATGTACTCGGGCATCCGGCCGACCCACAGCGGCCCGCACATGCTGCAGTTCCACCCCATCATCAGCGCCGGGTCCGACAGCCAGATCGACGAGCGCTCGTCGACCCACAACCTCGAGCACGGGTCGGTCATCGCGTGGTACGACCCCGAGCAGATCGACGCGGCCAGCGAGATGGGCGGCTGGAGCGAGACGCTCAACGCCAACGGGTTCGCCTACAGCAACACCGGCGCCGCGGTCATGGTCGCGCCCTACACCGACCCGGGCATCAGCTCCGGCAAGGCGGTCGCGTTCCGGGCGTGGGGCGTCGCGATGGACTGCGACGAGTGGGACGAGACGGTCGCCAACTCGTTCGTCATCGACCACTACGGCACCCACGGCATCGCGCCCGAGCGCACGCTGGGCACCTACCCCGACGGCGTGCTCGCCTACGAGGACGTCGAGGTCGAGGACAACACCGACGCCCCGATCGACGAGCAGCTCATGCCCGAAGGCGAGGGCGAGGGCGAGGACACCTCCACCGAGCCGGCCGAGGACGCCGACGAGTAACGACCGTCAGCGGGCGACCCCGAGGGAACGACGGGTCGCCCGCCGCCACCACGTCGCGAGCCAGGGGCGCCAACGGAACGGCTCGCCCCAGCGTCCGACGACCTGGTCGGTCGGCACACGCGCCCGCGCGAGCAGTTCGCGCCGGCGCCGCCGTGCTGCGGGCAGCAGCGCGAGGCGGCGAACGGCCGGCACCAGCGCACTGGGCACCGTGAGCGCCAACTCCACCGTCTTGAGCAACGTGGTGGCCGCCACGAGCGGGGCCGCCCGCCACAGGGCCCGCGTGTCGTCGCACGTCGCGATCGTGACCAGGCGGTTGGCCCAGTTGAGCGCCTCGACCGTCGGGGTCCGGCGCACGCCGGAGCCGCCGCGTTCGTGGCGGCCGACCGCTGTGGGCTCGTACCAGGCGCGCCAGCCGAGCAGTCGTGCCCGCCAGTCGAGTTCGACGTCGTCGAAGTAGGCGAACAGGTCCTCGGTGAGCACCTCGCGGCTGCCGTCCGGCCGCCGCCACGCGACGTCGTCGAGCATCGCGCGGCGATGCAGCGCCAGCGCGCCCGAGACGCCGAACACCTCCCCCGCGCGTTCGTACCGCCCCTCGTCCCGCTCGCCCTCGCCGCGGTTGCGCAGCAGGCGGGCCGTGGTCAGCACGTGGCCGGTCGTGTCGATGACCGGCTGCCCGTCGGGCGCCGCCACGGTGCGCAGCAGCTTGGGTTGCACGGACCCGACGCGCTCGTCCGCGACGAGCACGGCGGCGCATCGCGACACCAGGTCCGGTGCCGGGTCCACGTCGACGTTGCAGAACAGCACCGCGTCGCCGTCGGTCACGGCCAGCCCGTCGTTGATCCCACCCGCGAACCCGCGGTTGGTGGCGTTGCGCAGCACCCGCAGCGGGTGGCGCCGCGGTGCGGCCTCGGCGGCGGCGAGTACCTCGTCGCTGCCGTCGCCGCTCGCGTTGTCGACCACCACCACCTCGAGGTCGGGATGGTCCTGGGCGTCGAGTCCCGCCAGACACGCCGGCAACTGCTCGGCGCTGTTCCAGTTGACGACGAGCGCGACGACCTTCATCGCCGCGTCACTGGAGCCGGCGGCGGCGCTGCAGGCGGGCGATGGGGATCGGGGCGGTCTGCGACGCGTCGTTGAGCCGGCGCGCCGGACCCTCGGACACCGCGGTCGACGCCGCGAGGTCGACCAGCCCGGCACCGCCCGGCGCCGGCGCGACCGAGAAGCGGGTCGCGTCGGGCACGACCGCCCACGTCTCGCGACCCGACACGTCGGTGACCGACACCGTGATCGCGTAGTGACCGGCCAGCAGGTGCGCGACGAACCGCATGTCGACGACCGCCTCCTGGTCGACGGCCAGCGGCCCGACACCCACGCCCTGCCAGGTGGTGTGCAACTCGTACAGGTGGGTCCCGTCGCCCCGGGTGACGATCAGGCCAACACTGCACACGTCGACGTCGGCGATCGCGCGCAGCCGGACCCTGGCGGTCAACGGCGTGGACGGCGCGATCTCGTCGGCGGCCTGGCCGTCGGGTCCGAGCAGGGCGACCTCCTCGACGCGCACCCGGCGGGCGTCGCGCCGGCGCGGCCCGGGCGGTGCGGCGGCCGACGCGACGCGCTGGCGGTACAACTCGACGCCCTCGGCGACGGGCCCGTCGAACACGATCCGGCCGTGCTCCATGACCAGGGTGCGGTCGCACATCTCGCGGACGGCGTCGAGGTCGTGGCTGACCAGCACGAAGGTCTTGCCCTCGTCGCGGTAGGTCTGCATCCGCTGCAGCGAGCGGTCCTGGAACTCCGCGTCGCCGACGGCGAGCACCTCGTCGACCAGCAGGATGTCGGGATCGACCGTGACCGCGATCGCGAAGCCGAGCCGGACGTACAGCCCCGACGAGTAGGTCCGCACCGCGGTGTCGAGCAGGGGCCGGATCCCGGCGAAGTCGACGATCTCGTCGAAGCGCTCGTCGATCTCGGCCCGGTTGAGGCCCAGGATCGCACCGTTGAGGTAGATGTTCTCGCGGCCGGTGAGGTCGCCGTGGAATCCGGCCCCGAGTTCGAGCAGGGACGCCACGCGCCCGTTGGTGTACACGCTGCCCTCGTCGGGTGGCAGGATCCGGGCCAGGAGCTTGAGCAACGTCGACTTGCCCGAGCCGTTGTGGCCGATGACCGCGACGGACTCGCCGTGCTCGATCTGGAAGGTGACGTCCTCGACCGCGTTGAAGTCGGTGTAGGACGCCCGACGGAAGCGGTAGAGGCGCTCCTTGAGCCCCCCCGGCCGCTCGTGGAACAGCCGGAAGGTCTCGGTCACGCCGTCGACGACGACCGCCGGACGCGACGGGTCGACCTGGATCCCCGCGAGTTGCCCGATCGTGCGACGCACCTCACACCTCCTTGGCGAAGGTGCGGGCACGGCGCAGGAACACCCAGTAGCCGAGCACGAAGGTGGCCAGGGCCCAGGCGGCGGCGATGCCGAGCGCGCCCAGCCCGGGCCAGGCGGGGGCGAGCGAGATCACGTCGTCGGGTCCGCGCCGTAGGACAGGGCCGTAGAGCGGTTCGCGGAAGATCTCGACGAACCAGGTCATCGGGTTGTACAGCAGGGCCGTCGCGATCCACTCGAGCGAACGGCGTTCGAGTTCGGGCGAGGCCTGCACCAGCGCCAGCGGGTACAGCACCGGCGTGGCGTAGAACCAGACCTGGAAGATGACGATGAACAGCTCCTGCAGGTCGCGGAAGGCGACATTCACACCCGCGAACCACATCGCGGCACCGCTGGTGAACACCGCCAGGAGCACGATCGCGAGCAGCGTGGCGGGCAGGTGGGTGAGCACGCCGAACCCGCGGTAGTAGATCAGGAACGGACTCACGACCAGCAGCGCCAGCAGCAGGTGGATCAACTGCGAGAGCACGTGCGAGAGGGGCAGCACCTCGCGCGGGAAGTACACCTTCTTGACGAGGTCGCCGTTGCCGACGATCGAGTCGGTGCCTCCGCGACACGAGTTCTGGAAGAACTGCCACAGCAGGTAGCCGGCCACGAAGAAGGCCGGGAAGTGGTTGATCCGGATCGGCACGACCACGGTGAACACGACGCTGAAGACGATGGTCATCAGCACCGGGGTGATCATCGACCACAGGAACCCGAGCGCCGAGTTCTTGTAGCGGACCTTGAGTTCCTTGCGGACCAGTTGCAGGAGCAGTTCGCGGGCCCGCCACAGCTCGACGAGCTTGCCCGACGCCGACCGCGCGAGGCGGCGGGCGGCGGACTCGTCGAAGGTGTGCTCGAGGGTCATGGCCGACACCGTGGAGGGGACGCCGGCGGGACCGAGCGGGCAGCGCCGGGCCGGTACGGCGCCCCACTGGCCCCCATCGCCACCGTCCGTACGTGAGGTTGCGGTCTGCGTTCTACCACAGCCGGGCGCTCAGCTCGCCGGGGCCGGTCGTCGGGTGCCGGCATCGAGGCGGCTCCCGGGCGCGATCCGTTCACCGTCACCGAGCACGACCTCGCGACCGATCCGTGCCCCGCGGCCGACGTGCACCGATCTGCCCGCCAGCAGGCCTTCGGCCTCGACGTCGTCGTCGATAACGGAACTGGCGAGGACCACCGAGTCCGTCAGCCGTACGTCGCGGCCCACCCGCACGCCCGGGCCGAGCACGAGGTCGGGCCCGAGCCGGGCACCGGCCGCGACGTGGACGCCGTCCTCGAGCAGCAGGGGACCCTCGAGGTGGACCCCGTCCTCGACGACCACGCCGTTCGCGACCCTGATCCCGCGCTCGTCGGCGGCGACGGCGTCCAGCGTGGGCCAGCGGAGCGCCCCCGACAGGGCGAGCCGTTGTCCGGCGAGGAACCGCTCGGGAGTCCCGAGGTCGGCCCAGACGCCCTCGCCGACCCAGCCGTGGACGCGCGCGCCCGAGGCGACGAGGTCGGGGAAGACGGTGCGCTCGAAGCTGAGCCGCCCCTGCGGAAACCCTGCCAGCGCGTCGGGCTCGAGCACGTACGTGCCGGCGTTGACGGCGTTCTGGCCGGGCAGGGTGCCCGGCTCGGGTTTCTCGACGAACGCCGTGATCCGTCCGTCCTCGTCGAGCACGCACACCCCGAAGGCCGAGGTGTCCTCGACCCGGGTCAGCACCAGGGTCGCGTCGGCACCGACCCGGCCGTGGTGGTCGACGACGGCGGCGAGGTCGACGTCGGTGAGGATGTCGCCGTTGAGCACCAGGAACGTGCCCGTGACCTGGTCGAGCACGCTGCGGACGCCACCGGCGGTGTCGAGCGGCTCGGGCTCGGGCACGATCTCGACGCTGACGCCGCGGTCGCGGAAGGTCGCGGCGAAGGCCTCGAACGGCGCGGTCTCGGCACCGACGACCAGCAGGACCCGTTCGACCCCGATGGCGGCCAGTCGCAGGACGACCCCTTCGAGGAACGGGCCGCCGCAGAACGGCAGCAACGGCTTCGGGATGTCGTGGGTCAGGGGTCGCAGCCGGGTGCCTGCGCCACCGGCCACGATCATCGCCTCACGCACTCGTGCCATGTGAGCCGGGTCCCCTGTCTCGGTTGCTGCGCTCGCTCGTTGCCCCCCGTGTGGGGGACCGCGCCGCGAACGTAGCGGCGCTCACTCACCCGTCGTGCTGCGGCCCCGTCCGGTGACCCGTTCGAGCACGAGCGTGACCCCGACCCAGGCGGCCAGACCCAGGCGCACCAGCGGGCGGGCGAGCCGTCGGCCCGGCGTCGTGGCGAGGTGGAGGCCGTAGAACCGGTCGAGGCTGCGGGCGTGCGTGGTCAGCGACCAGGCCCGACGTCGCGTTCCCGTCGAGGCGCCCACCTCGTGGACCACGCGCGCGGACGGTTCGTAGCGCAGCCGCCAGCCGGACGCGCGCAGCCGGACGCCGAGGTCGACGTCCTCGACGTAGAGGAAGTAGCCCGGGTCGAACCCGCCGACCGCCTCGAACGCGTCGCGCCGCACGGCGAGACAGCAGCCCGACAGCCAGTCGACGTCACGTGGTGACCCGGGGTCGGCGTCGGTGGCGCGGTAGCGGGCAGTCCAGGGGTTTGTGGGCCACAGGCGCGCGAAGACGGCGTGCCCCACCGCGGTGGCGAGGTCGGGCAGCCGGCGTGCCGACGCCTGGAGGCGACCGTCGGGGAACCGCACCGCGGGCCCGGCGGCCGCGACGTCGGACGCGGCGTCCAGCCGGACGGCGAGTTCGGCCACGCTGCCCGGCGCGAACCGCACGTCGGCGTTGCACACGACCACGACCGGTGCGCGGGTTGCGGCGACGCCGAGGTTGGCGCCGGCGCCGAAGCCGACGTTGTCGACGGCGAGCACGCGGACCTCGGGATGGGTCGCGCGCACGGCGTCGCCGGTGCCGTCGGTCGAGCCGGTGTCGACCACGACCACCTCGTCGACCCCGGCCGATGCCAGGGTGTCGAGGCAGGTCAGTGCATGGACACGGGTCTGGTGCGACACGACCACGACGGCCGTGCGTGGGGGCTCCGGGCGGGCCGACGCGCTCACCCGGCGGCGTCGTCGCCGACCGCGACCATGACCTGGGCCGCCTCGGGCGGCGTGACCGTCGAGGGCAGGTCACGGATCGGGGCGCCGAGGAAGCTCGCGACCCACTCGGCCTGCTCCTCGTAGCCGGGCAGTTGGTAGATCGTGGTGGTCGTCCCGCCGTCGAGGATGGCGCTGGCCGAACCCGAGGCGATGACCGGGAAGCCGACGAACTGCAGGACCGAACCCACGTTGTTCACCGCGGCGATGTCGCCGCCCGAGTACAGCGCCACGGGGACCTCCTCGCGATCCGAGCGGTCGCCGGAGTCGAGCAGCGGGACGCCGTCGCGCAGCCGGTCGAACATCGCCTCGGCACCCGGCCGGTAGGCGACCATGTACTCGGCACCGTTGATGTTGCGCGGGAAGGCCGGCACGGTCGACATCGGGACGCCGTCGGCGATCACCTGGCGCATCTCCTGCGCGACGGCCCGCATCTCGGCCACCCCGAGGCCCTCGTCGGTGGTGACGTTGCTCGCGACGTCCTCGACGAGACGGAACAGCTTCGGCACGTTGGTCAGCACGTCGGTGTCGATCATCTCGCGCAGCGTCGCGCGCAGGAACTGCTGCTGGCGGGCGATGCGCTCGTAGTCGCCGAACGATCCGCTGCGGGAGCGCACGTACGACAGTGCCTGCTCGGGATTCATGTCGTGGCAGCCGGCCTCGAAGTCGGCGCCCGACTTGCGGTCGACCAGCGGTTCGTCGATGCACAACTCGACGCCCCCGAGGGTCTCGACGGCGGCGATGAACCCGCCGAGGGAGATCTCGGCGTAGTGGTTGATCGGCAACCCGAAGTTCTGCTGGATGACGTCGACGAGACGGTCGGGGCCACCGGCGTAGGTCTCGGTGAGCTTGCGCTGCTGGTCGCCGTCGAGCACGAGCAGGTCGCGCGGCAGGCTGACCAGCGACACCGTCTCGCGGTCCTCGCTGATCGAGACGTAGATCACGGTGTCGCTGCGCTGGCCCTCGAACTCGCCGAGGGTGAGGTTCGCGCGCTGTTCCGCGGTCAGCCCCTCGCGCGAGTCGGAGCCCACGATCAGGAAGTGCCGCGCGTCCGACGGGGCTGTCGCGACGTCGAGTTCGGGGACCGGGACGCGGGTCAGGCTGGCCTCGGCCTGGCGCAGGAGCAGCAGCCCGGTGGTGCCGAGGCCCGTGCCGACGACCAGCACGGCGACGCCGAGCACGGTCGCCAGCCGCCGTGCCAGACGCCACCGGCGGCCGCCACGCATCGGTGGGCCCCAAGGCCCGGGTTCTCCACCCACCAGCACGTTCACTCCCCCTGGTCGTCGCCGGAATCGGCGGAGGCATCGTCGAGGTCGGCGCCGGCGAGCACCTGCACGCCGACGTCCTCGCCATCGAAGTCGGGCACCCGGTCCACCGGCTCCAGCCGTACGTCCGTCAGGCGCTCGGCCAGCACGATCGCGGCGGCCTCGGCGGCGGGGTCGTCGGCGCGGTAGCGCACCACCGTCGGCGCGCCCTCTTCGAACGCGGGGGCGTTGTCGGTGCCCAGGACACGGAAGCCCGAGGCCGTGAGCAGGGTCTCGACCCGGCCGGCCAGGCCCGGGATTCCCGCGGCGTTGAGCACGACCACCGGCACCTCGCTGATCACCTGTTGGAGTCCGTCCTCGTCGCTGACACCGTCGAGCGGCGCACCCTCGGCGAACCGCTGGAAGATCGTCTGCGCCTGCTCCAACAAGACGCTCGAACCGGTCTGTGGGTTGCGTAGCAGTGGCACGGTCACGACGTCGGGCTCGGGAACGTCGGCGAACAACTCGGCGAGGTCGAGCAGCGCCGCCCCACGCAGCGAGACGTCGGTCTGGACCGCAGCGACGGTGTCGACGGCACGTTTGGTGGCAACCGGAGAGGTGAGCAGGTCGACCGCAGAGACCGTCGAGGCCAGGTCGCGCAACAGGCGCGCGGTCCGCACCACACGGGCCTCGGGACCGGCGTCGGCCAGTTCCAGACGCGCGGCATCGGTGGTCACCTCGACGCAGTCGTCCTCGGCCGCACAGCGATGCAACGGCCCGAGGAGGTCGATCAGCCGCGGGAGGGTCTCCTCCTCGACGCTGACGACGTGGTCGATGCGGATGCCGGTGTAGTCGGTCACGGCCTGCACCAGTCCGCTGGTGTCCTGCTCCACCTGCAGTTGCGCGGGGGTGGTCGCGCCGACCCCGTCGGCCGTCATCGGTAGGTCGGTCGGCAGCAGCAGCACCGCCGGGGTCTCGCGTGGGCCGCCCGCCTGCACCACCCACACCGGGGCCACGAGTTCGGGCCCGCGGGGGGCGGTCGGGTCGCGGGGTGCGGTGGTCGTGACCAGCACCGTGGTCGCGTGCGTTGGCGCGCGCGCCCCTTCGGCGCCGAGCGCGTCAACCTCATCCGCCAGTGCCGGTACCTCGTCGGCACCGAGCTTCGCCCAGGCGTATCCCCACAGCGACACCCCCATCAGGACGACCAGCAGGGCGATGACGGCGAGGATGACGAGGATCCACAGCGACACGCCGACCCAGCGCGGCCGCTTCGCGCGGCGCGCCGAGGAGAACACGAGTTGGCGGGATCCGGTCACCGGGGGGCTGCCTCACGAGATCGCGGACGCACGGAGCCCGTCCGCGGGACACGGGGAGCCGGCGGAGGCGGCGAGCCCTGCTCCCACCGAGGGAGATCCGCGCGCGGACGGTGGTCACGCGGCCGACGGTAGCATCGACGGCCCGCCGACGAAGGTTGCCGCCGTGCAGCTCGACGCTCCCCGTCCGCCGCGATCGGCACCCGGCGAGCTGGCGACGGCGCTGGCGCGGGCGCGCGACGATCTTGGCCACCGGCCGGCGGTGACGGTGCTCGGTCTCGAACGACGCGACGAGCAGGGCTTCGCCTCGCTGGCCCAGTGGGCCGCGAAGGGGGCCCACCTGCTCGAACTCGACCTGATGCTCGAACCGGGTGACCGCCTGGCCGTCGACCTCGCCCCGGGCTGGCCGCTGGTCGCCGTCTCGCTGGCCGCCTGGTGGGCGGGCGTCGCGATCGACCTCGACGGCACCGCGGCCGTCGCCGTCGTGCAGGAGGGCCGGACGGCACCGACCACGGCCGAGGACGTGCTGTGGGTCGGGGACGCCGTCGACGGCTCGCCGACCGCCGACGCGGCAGGCGAGGCCTGGGCGAGCGCGGTCCAGAGCTTCCCCGACCAGCCCCCACCACCGCGTGCGGCGGCCGACCTGCCGGCGATCGTGACCGACGAGCGGCAGCTGACCCAGGCCGAGGTGCTGACCGCCGCGATGTCGCTGGCCGGGGACAGCGGCACGCTCGGGATCGACCGCGACACGCAACTGCCCGCCGAACTGCTGCTGGCGGCGCTGGCCGTCCGCCCGCTGCTGACCGGCCGGCCGACGGTGCTGCTACGCCCCGGCGTCGACCGGGCCACCGCAGCCGGCGAGAAGGTCACGTTCTGGTTGCCGCCGGTTCTTCAACCCTGAGCACCGGAATCTCGCCGTTGGCGTCGGCCTCACTGGTCACCGGCGGCGGTGCCGGGTCCCCTGCCACGGGCACAGGAACCGGCGGCAGATCAGAACTGCTCGGCGGTCAGGGCGAACAGGTCGTCGGCGCCGGCCGTGACCGACGGCTTCAGGCCGCGGACGGTGGGCAGGACCTGCTCGGCGAAGAACCTGGTCGTGGTGAGCTTCGCCTGCAGGAAGTCGGCGTCGAACGCGCCCATGTCCCCGGACTCGAGTGCCGCATGGGCCTTCGCCGCACCGCGGGCGAGCAGCCAACCACCGACGACGGTGGCGAACATCCGCAGGTACGGCGTCGCGCCCGCGAACACGTCATTGGGTTGCTCACGCCTCGAGAAGATCCAGTCGGTCGTCTCCTGCAACGCGTCCAGCGCGTCGGTGAGGCCGGTCGCGACGGATTCGAGCGCCACGGGCAGCCCGTCGACCTCCTCGCGGATGTCGGCGAGGAAGCCCTTGACGTAGGCGCCGCCGTCGTATGGCAGCTTGCGGCCGACCAGGTCGAGGGCCTGGATGCCGTTGGTGCCCTCGTAGATCGGCGCGATCCGGGCGTCGCGGAAGTGCTGGGCGACGCCGGTCTCCTCGATGTAGCCCATCCCGCCGTGGACCTGCACGGCCAGCGAGGTCAACTCGACGCCGAGGTCGGTGCACCACGCCTTGGACAGCGGCGTGAGCAGATCGGCGAGTTTGCCCTGCTGCTCGCGCACGACCGGGTCCTCGGAGCCGTGCGCGAGGTCGAGTGCGTGGGCGTTGGCGTAACACAGCGCCCGCATCGCCTCGATGTTGGCCTTCATGGTCACCAGCATGCGGCGCACGTCGGCGTGTTCGATGATGGGCGACTGCGCGCCCGGCTCGGAGCCGGGACCGCGGCCCTGACGGCGTTCCTGGGCGTAGGCCAGCGCCTGCTGGTAGGCCCGTTCGGCGATGGCCAGGCCCTGGATGCCGACGCCGAGCCGGGCGTCGTTCATCATCGTGAACATCCCGCGCATGCCGGTGTTGGGCTCGCCGACGAGGTAGCCGACCGCCCCCTCGCCGCCCTCGCCGTACGCCATCACACAGGTCGGCGACGCGTGGATGCCGAGCTTGTGCTCGAGCGAGACCACGTGGACGTCGTTGCGCTCGCCGAGCGACCCGTCATCGTTCACCAGGAACTTCGGCACGATGAACAGGCTGATGCCCTTGGTGCCCGGCGGCGCGTCGGGCAGACGCGCCAGCACCAGGTGGATGATGTTGTCGGTCAGTTCGTGCTCACCGAAGGTGATGAAGATCTTGTTGCCGGTGATCCGGTAGGTCCCGTCGTCGGCGGGGACGGCTTTCGTGGTCACCGCGCCGACGTCCGAGCCGGCCTGTGGCTCGGTCAGGTTCATCGTGCCCGACCACTCGCCGGTCACCATCTTGGGCAGGTAGGTCTGCTGCTGCTCCTCCGACCCGTGGTGGGTCAGCAGGTACACCGCGCCGGTGGTCAGCAGCGGCCCGAGCGAGAACGCCAGGTTGGCCGCATTGACGGTCTCCTTGACCGCGTTGGCCACGGTCAGCGGGAACCCGCCACCACCGAACTCGGTGGGGTGCTGCAGCGTGCCCCAGCCCGCCTCGACGTACTGGTCGTAGACCCGCTTGAACGAGGCGGGCAGCAGCACCCGGTCACCGTCGAGGGTGGCCCCCTCCAGGTCGCCGTCGCGGTTGGTCGGCGCGATCGCCTGCGAGGAGAACCGTCCGGCCTCCTCGAGCAACCCGGCGACGAGGTCGGGGTCGGCGTGCGCGAACGGCGGCAGCGCGGTCAACTCGCGCAGCGGCGTCACGTGCTCGAGCACGAAGCGGATGTCACGGATGGGCGCGGTGTAGTTCGTCATGATCTCAAGGGTATAGACGCCCCTCGGCCGCCCCGCCATTGACACGGCCGTCAGATGGACCCCTGTCCCGGCGGTGGCGGAAGGCACGCTGGCTAGGCTCCGGCGCGCACCGTCCGGCACCACTCGACGACGAGGAGGCCTGCCGTGGCCAACCGTCGTCGTCCCGTGCCGCTGCCACCGGTCCCCCGGCCGCTGAAGGTGCTCGGACGCCTGCTCGGCATCCCGATCGTCGAGGTTCGCTCGTACTGGGCGCAGGAGTCGCGCAGCATCCGCAACGGCGCGAGCGCGCTGGGTATCGGCCTGGTCGCCACCATCATCGCCGGTGTCGTGCTGATGTCGGCCGAGTCCCGGCTCGAGGGCATCCCCGGTCTGCTCGCGCTGATCCCGGCCGCGATCGGCATGCGCGGGTCGATCTTCGGCTCGCTCGGCTCGCGGCTGTCGACCGGCATCATGACCGGCGAGTTCGAGCCGGAGCTGCGGCGCCGCAGCTACCTCGGCCGCCAGATCGAGGCGGCGACCGTGCTCAGCTTCGCGACCGCCACGCAGGCGGGCGTGCTGGCCTGGGCGATCTCGGTCGCACTGGGACTGCGGACCGTCCCGGTGCTCGATCTCGTCGCGATCTCGCTGATCGGCGGCCTGCTGTCCTCGGTCGTGCTGTTCTTCGTCGTGATCTGGCTGGCGCGACGCAGCGAGGCCAACGGCTGGAACATGGACGACGTCGGCGCGCCCATCATCACGGCAGCGGGCGACCTCGTGACCCTGCCGGCGTTGCTCGTCGGCACCCTCGTCCTGGCGATCGAACCGCTGGCCGTGACGATCGGCGCGCTCGGCGTCGTGGTCGGCGTGGTCGCGGTCGTGCTGGGTGTGCGCCGCGAGGACGCGACCATCCGCGGCGTCGTGCGCGAGTCGATGATCGTGCTCACGATCGCGGTCTCGATCGACGTGCTGGCCGGCATCGTGGTCGAAGCGCGCGCCCAGGAACAGTTCGGCACCCCGGCACTGCTGGTGCTGATCCCACCCTTCATCGCCAACTGCGGCTCGCTCGGCGGCATGCTCTCGAGCCGCCTCGCCTCCAAGCTCCACGTCGGTCTGCTCGAACCGCGGCTGTTCCCCGGCAAGCTCGCGGCGCTCGACTTCTCCCTGACCGCCCTGCTCGCCTTCCTCGCCTTCGGCGGCGTCGGCGCAGCCGGGTGGCTCGCGGCCGTGCTCGTCCCCGGGGTCGAGCCGCTGCCGCTGGTGACGATGCTCGGCGTGGCCTGGCTCGCGGGCCTGTTCGCCGTCGTCGTCCTCGCCGGGGCGGCCTACGCCGCGGCGACCACGTCGTTCCGCTTCGGGTTCGATCCCGACAACCACGGCATCCCCGTGGTGACTGCGACCATGGACCTTGCGGGGGTCCTCTGCCTGGTCGCGGCGATCACCATCCTGCAGGTGGGTTGACATGAGGACGCGAAAAACCGTCAAGGAACTGCTGGTCGGCGCGAAGGATGCCGCCGAACTGATGGTGGACCTGGCCTACGCCGCGATCTTCTTCGGCGACGAGGCGCTGGCACGCGAGGTGCTGCGCCTCGAGGAACAGGTCGACGATCAGTTGGTCGACCTGCGGGCGGTCTGCATGCTCGCGGCGCGGACCCCCGACGACGCCGACCGGCTCGCGGGGGTGCTGTCGATGGCGGTGTCCATCGAGGGCATCGCCGACGCGGCCGAGGACATCGCGCGGGTCGTGCTCAAGGACCTCGGGATCCCGAGCGAGCTCCGCGACGACCTGCGCCACGCGACCGAGGTCACCGCACGGGTGAAGATCCGCGAGGAGAACGAGTTGGCGGGATCGTCGCTGCGCGACCTCGAACTGCCGGCCCGGACCGGCATGTGGGTGATCGCGATCCGGCGTGACGTCGACTGGCTCTACGGGCCCGAGTCCGACGAGGTGCTGCGCGAGGGCGACGTGCTGTTCCTGCAGGGGCCGCCGGAAGGGGTCGACCACGCACGTGAGCTGGCCGGCGGCACGCCGCGCCACTTCCCGCCGCCTCCGAAGCGCGCGAAGTTGTCCAACCTCGACCGCGCCGTCGACGTGATCATCGAGCTCAAGAACGCCTCCGAGGTCGCGGTCGGCCTGGCGTACTCGGCGATCCTGCTGCGCGACCAGTCACTGGCCGCCGAGGTGGCGGTCATCGAGGACAAGTCCGACGAGCTCTACCACCAGCTCGAGGGCTGGGTGCTGCGCGCCGCCGCCGAGCTCGAGGACCCCGACGAGCTGCGCGGGCTGATCCACCTCGCCTCCGCGTCCGAACGGATCGTCGACGCGGCCCAGTCGATGACCCGCGTCATCGAGGACGAGGGCCCGCCGCACCCGATCATCGCGGCCGCCCTGTCCGAGGCGGACGAGATCGTGGCCGAGGCGATCGTGGCTCCCGGCAGCCCGGCCGAGGGATGCACGCTGGGTGAGCTGCAGATCCACACCGAGACCGGCATGGAGGTCCTGGCGATCCAGCGCAACGAGCGCTGGGTGTACCGGCCACGTCGGTCACGCTCGCTGCTGGCCGGCGACCGCCTGTTGGCCATCGGTCCGGACGAGGGGCCGCCCCGCCTCCGGGTGCTGTGCGGTGACCAACGTCCCGAGGGCGACGACGGCTGGATCGAGCCCGAGAGCCTCGACGAGGACTGACCCCGACGGCGGGAGGCCGCGACGTGGAGACACCCGGGGCGCTGCCACGGACCGGCGCGGGGATCCTGCGCGGCTACCGGCCGGCGTGGCTGCGTCCGGACCTCGTCGCCGGCCTGACCGTCGGGGCGATGCTGGTCCCCCAGTCGATGGCGTACGCCGAACTGGCCGGGGTGCCGGCGGCGACGGGCCTGTACGCCTCCCTGCTCGCGCCGGTCGCGTATGCGCTCGTCGGGACCTCCCGGCACCTGGGCACCGGCCCGGAACCGGGGACGGCGATCCTCGCGGCGACCGGCGTCGCGGCCGTGGTGGGTAACTCCGGCGACGGCACGCGCTACCTGACGCTGATGGCGGCGCTCACCCTGCTGGTGGCCGTGATCGCCGGCATCGGGTGGGTGCTGCGTCTCGGCTTCGTCGCCCACCTGCTGTCCAAGCCGGTCCTCGTGGGCTACATCAGCGGCGTCGGACTCGTGCTGCTCAGCAGCCAGTTGGCCGCCTTCACGGGCGTGCCGATCACGGCCGGCACGTTCTTCCCGCGGGTCGTCGAGTTCGCCGGACACCTCGACGCCGTCCGGCTCGTGACCGTCCTGCTCGCCACCGGTTGCCTCGTGGCGATCCTGGTCCTGCGTCGGCGGGCACCGGCGGTTCCCGGTGCGCTGATCGCGGTCGGGGTGGCCACCCTCGTCTCGGTCATGTTCGACCTGCCGTCCCGTGGCGACCCGACGATCGGGACGATCCCCAGCGGGCTGCCGCCACTGACGGTGCCCGACGTCACGCTGGGCGACCTGCAACGGCTGCTCCCGGTGGCGCTGGGCGTCGCCTTCGTCGGGTTCAGCGACAACGTGCTCACCGGCCGCGCCATCGCCACCCGCATGGGCTACCGCACCGATGCGAACCAGGAACTCGCGGGCCTCGCAGCGGCGAACCTCGGCGCCGGGATCCTGCAGGGGATGCCGGTCTCGTCGTCGGCCAGCCGTACGGCCATCGCGGCATCGCTGGGCGGAGTCACCTCGCTGGTGAACATCGTCGCGGCCGCCGTGGTGGCGACGACGCTGCTGGTCGCGGGCGACGTGCTCGCTGCCATCCCCCGCGCCGCGCTCGCCGCCGTCATCGTGGCGGCCGCGTTCGCCATCATCGACCTGCCAGGCTTCCGTGCGCTGTGGCGGGTGAGCCGGACCGAGTTCGCGCTGGCCGGGGTGACCAGCCTCGGGGTGATGGTCTTCGACGTGCTCGTCGGCGTCCTGATCGCCCTCGCGCTCGCCGTGGTGGTCGCCGTCGGTCGCATGGCCCAGCCCGAGGACGCGGTGCTCGGCGCACGCGACGACCTCGACGGCTGGGTGCCGACCACGACCGATCCGCGTGCCCGCACGCTGCCGGGACTGCTGGTCTACCGCTTCGACGCGCCGCTGTTCTTCGTCAACGCCGAGTACTTCCGCTCGCGCCTCGAGATCCTCCTCGACGACAACCCGGGCGAGGAGGAGTGGGTCGTCCTCGACTTCGAGGGCATCGGCGAGATCGATGCGACCGCGTTGGACGGCCTGGCCGAGGTCGCGGACCTGCTGCGGGCACGCAACGTCGGGACGGTCGCGATCGCCCGGGCCAACCACCGCACACTCGACCGGCTCGGACGGGCGGGCCTGCTCGTCCCGGACGGATCGATCCACCACTTTCCGACCATCAACGCGGCCGTCACCGCCTTCGAACGCAGGAGCGTCGACGACGGCGCGTCCGGGTGAGGGCTACGCGCTCGCGCCGGCATAGTTCCTGACCCCCAGCCGCCAGAACCAGCGGGTGAAGGCGACCAGCGCCAGGGTGAACAGCGTGGCCCCGCCGAGTGCGAGCAGTCCGGCCCGGCCGGTGAGCGCCTCGGAGGGCAGCGTGACCGCGAACGCCAGGGGCACCAGCACCGTGAACAGCGTGCGCAGCCAGCCGGGGAACAGCCCGATGGGCCACCGGCCGGCCTGGTAGAGCCCGTTGAACAACTCGGCGACGTGCTGCATGCGCACGACCCAGAACGCGCCCGTCGTGATGATCAGCCACAGGCAGTAGATCATCACGGCACCGAGCGACAGGGCCACGAGGAAGATCGCCGCACCGGCGAGGGTGACCGTGACGTCGCTCTGCAGCGCGGCGACCACCACGACGCCGAGGCCGACGACCACGTCGATCAGCGGCCACACGGTGATCCGCCGCAGGCTCACCAGCAACTGCGCGTCCACCGGCTTCGTCAAGGCGAAGTCGAGCTTGCCCTCGCGGATGTCCTCCATCAGCAACTGCATCGAGGGCTGGATCACCGAGCGGATCACGCCGCCGAGCGCGGTGTGGACGCCGACGACGACCATCAGCTCCCACGGTTCCCAGCCGCCGAGCGTCGGCGTGTACAGGAACACCAGGGCGACCACGGCGATGGCGGTCGCCAGCGCGACCAGCGACTGGAACAACTGCAGGAAGAAGTTGACGCGGTACTGCAGTTCGTTGAGTGCGCTGACGCCGACGAGGGTGCGCACGATGTCGCGTCGCCGAACCTGGTCCGGTCGCGCCAGCCCGGCCATCAGTTGCCCACCGCGCTGTAGCGCCGGATCGCGCGCTTCCACACCACCATCGCGAGCGCCCACCCGACCGCGATCCAGACCAGTTGCGCCACCAGCCCGCGCGCGAGTTCGGCGCCCGTGAGGTCGCTGACCAGCGCCTCGATCGGGAACCCGAACGTCGAGCGGAACGGCAGCCAGTCGACCCACGACAGCACCCAGTCGGGCATCAGGTCGAGCGGCACCAGGCGCCCGGACAGCAGCAACTCGGCGGTGAAGTACAGCTCGAACAGCGCCGCCACCCGGGTGGTCCACAGCGTCACCATGCCGAGCACGAACAGCAGCAGGGTCCGGATGACGTAGGCGCCCCAGATCGCGACGAAGAACGTCGCCGCCTGCGCGACGTTGACCGTGAGCTCGGGCGGGAACAGCAGCGCCAGCACGATCGCGATCGGGACCCACAGCACGACCGCGATCAGCTTCCAGCCGGCGAAGTAGGCCAGGTCGTAGTGCAGAGGATGGATCGGACGGACCAGCATCCCCGACAGCTGCCCCTCGCGGATGCGGAACTCCCAGCCGTAGGGCGTGAACACGATGTTCATGTTCCGCACCAGCATCCACACGATGTAGTACGCGGCGAACCCGCCCGGCGTGTACCCGCCGACGGACCCGCCACTGGCCTCGGCGACGACCGACCAGACGACGAGGTAGATGACCGGCTCGACCACCATGCCGATCATGTACATGTAGTTGGCGGCCCGGTACTGGAACTGCTCCTGCACGGCGGTGCGCGCCACCGTCGCGTAGAAGTCGGCCATCTGCCTGATGCGACCGACCCGCCGCAGCGGCCGAGGTGAGGTCGCAGGTGGCGCGGTCGTCGACGTGCTCATCCCTGCGACTTTGCCGTGGGCTGGGCGCTGCCCGGCTCGTCGGGTGTCGCGAAGACCCGCTCGATGACGTCGTCGATCGGTGGGTCCTCGATGGTGAGGTCGGTCGGCTGCAGGTCGGCCAGCAGCCGCGCCGCAACCGCGGACGCCTCGGCACGCGGCACGCGCAGCGTGACCCGCGACCCGTCGACCGCCACCACCTCGCCGTAGCCGGACAGGTCGCGGTCGGGCTCGGCCAGGGTGACCCCGATGGTCTTGGAGGTCTCGAACCGTTCGGCGAGTTCGCTCAGCGGGCCGTCGTAGAGCAACTTGCCGTGGTGGATCACGATCACGCGCTTGCACAGTGCCGTGACGTCCGCCATGTAGTGACTGGTCAGCATCACCGTGGCCCCGTAGCGCCGGTTGTACTCGGCCAGGAACGTGCGGATGCGCTTCTGCATCGTCACGTCGAGGCCGATGGTCGGCTCGTCGAGGAACAGCACCTGCGGGCGGTGCAGCAGCGACCCGCAGATCTCGGCCTTCATCCGCTCCCCCAGCGACAGGTTGCGGACCGGCTTGGTGACGAGGTGGCCGATCTCGAGCAGGTCGACCAGTTCGTCGCGGGTCGCCTCGAAGTCGGGCCGCGCGATGCCGAAGATGGCGCGGTTCATCTCGAACGAGTCGACGACCGGCAGGTCCCACTGCAACTGGTTGCGGTTGCCCATCACCAGCGTGATCTGGGCGAGGAACTCGCGCTCACGGCGGTAGGGCTCGTAGCCGAGGACACGCGCCTGGCCGCTGCTCGGGTGCAACAGCCCGGACAGCATCTTGAGCGTGGTCGTCTTGCCCGCCCCGTTGGGGCCGAGGAAGCCGACCATCTCGCCGCGCTCGATCGAGAACGACAGGTCCGCGACGGCATGCACCTCGCGGTGCTCGCGCCGGACCAGGCTCTTGAGCGCAGCCTTCAGCCCGGCCTCGCGGACCGGCACCTTGTAGGTCTTGCCGAG
>DATHUR010000163.1:0-4126 GCA_035462025.1 Egicoccus sp.
AGCGTGGCCCAGACCGGGTTGCCGGTCACGAAGTTGGTCGTGCCGTCGATCGGATCGACGATCCACGTCGGCAGGCCGGTCGCGCCGGTCAACCCGTCCTCCTCGCCGAGGAAGGCGTGCTCGGGGTAGCGGTCCCGCACCGCGGCGCGCACCACCCGCTCCGCCTCGCGGTCGAAGGCGGTGACGGCGGTGCCGTCGGCCTTGCGGTCGACGGCCGCTGGCTCGCGGACCCCCGGGGCGAAACCGTCCCGGAAGCCGGGCAGGGTGACGGCGTCGGCGAGGTCGGCGAGCTCGTGCGCGAACCGGACCAGGTCGGTGAGCTGGTCCGGACCGAACGCGGAGGTCACCAGTCGAAGGTGAGGTCGTCGAAGCGCATGATGATGTCGTTGGGCTGCACGGTGAGGGTGACCTCCTCGCGCGGCACCCACAGCGGGATGCACGGACCCTGACCGGCGTGGCCCATCAGGCAGATCTGCAGCTGCCCTTCTTCGTCGAGGCCGATGATCTGGCGCGCGTAGCTGAGCAGCTCGTGGAACTCGGCGCCGCCGGCGCGTCGCTTCTGGAACGCCATCGCCCAGCGTGACTCGGAGCGGCCGTAGTTGGCGATCACCTGGCCGGCGTTGAGCTTGGTGATGCCGTTGAGCGAACGGACGGTCTTGAGCGCCTTGTCGGCCTTCGGGGTCTTGCCGACCCGCACGGCGGCGTCCGGCGTGGCCAGACGGCCGGGGAGGTCCTCGAGTTCGAAGTTGCCGGCGGCCTGGGCGGCCTTCTGGCGCTCGACGGGGACCTGGACCTCGATCTTGGTGGCCACCTGGGTTCCTTTTTCGCGAGCCGGACGTGACCCCGCAGGGTAGCTGGCATGGTCGGGCGGTGACCGGGACGGGCACGACGGGCAGGGTGCGCGGTCCCGGGGGACGGCGCATGGCCGGCCCCCGGGACCGTCGGCGCGTAGCCCCGACGGGATTCGAACCCGCGTCACCACCTTGAAAGGGTGGGATCCTAGGCCGCTGGACGACGGGGCCCCGGTGCGCGCGGGCGGGAGGCTACCGCGTCGGCGGGGGTGGCGGCGACGCACCGCCGGTGCGGGGCCTGACGATCGAACTCGGATGGACGCCATCGGGGCGCCGGCCGGCCAGGGTGGTGCCCAGCCCCCAGGCCGGGACCCGCCAGGCCGCCTCGGCGACCACGCGGCGCGACAGCTTGCTGGCCCCCTCGCGCCGCTCGACGAAGGTGATCGGCACCTCGACGATCGCGAAGCCGGCCCGCCAGGCGCGCAGCGCGGTCTCGACCTGGAAGGCGTAGCCGTCCGAGGTGAGACGGTCGATGGCGATGCTGCGCAGGACCGGGGCACGGAAGGCGCGGAACCCGCTGGTCGCGTCACGGACCGGCAGGCCGGTCAGGCCGCGCACGTAGCGGTTGCCCCACGTCGACAGCGTCAGGCGCCCCGCGGTCCACTCCCGCACGTCGCCGCCGCCGACGTACCGCGAGCCGATGACGAGGTCGGCGCCCGCGACGGCCTCGAGCAGGCGGGGCAGTTGGGCCGGGTCGTGCGAGAGGTCGGCGTCCATCTCGACCAGGACCTCGTAACCGCGGTCGAGCCCCCAGCGCAGGCCGGCGCGGTAGGCCGGGCCGAGGCCCGTCTTGGCCGGACGGTGCATGACGTGGATACCCGGGTCGCCGGCGGCCTGTTGCTCGGCGACCGCGCCGGTGCCGTCGGGGCTCGCGTCGTCGACCACCAGCACATCGGGACGGCCAGGTAGATGCCGCAGGGCGCCGAGCAGTTCGACGAGCGTCCCACGCTCCTCGTAGGTGGGCACGACGACCAGGGTTCTCACACCTGACCCTCCGCGACCCCGACCCGGCGGCGGAGCCAGAACGCCCACGCCAGCAGCAGGGCCACGCCGGCACGCGCCAGCCAGCCGACGACGTCGCCGATGACGAGGTAGGGCGTAAGGCCGTCGACGAGCGGCACCTCGCGTCTGATCGTCGTCGCCGTGAACAGGTCGGTCTTGTCGCTGACCCGACCGTGCGGGTCGACGAACGCCGAGGCGCCGGACAGCGAGGCGTGGACGACCCACCGACCGGACTCGACCGCACGCAGGCGACTCTGTGCGAGGTGCTGGTCCGCCTCGCCGCTGATCCCGTACGAGGCGTCGGTCGTCGCCGCCACGATGAGTCGTGCCGGTTCGTCACCGGTCAGGATGTTGGAGCGGTTGATCGAGGGGAACAGCGTCTCGAAGCAGATCAGGACGGCGACCGGGACGTCGCCGACCTCGACGTTGTGCGCCTCCGGGTGCGGCAGGATGTCGCGCGGGATCTGCTCGAGCGGGGGGAACCACTCGAGGAAGCGGCGCGCCGGGATGTACTCGCCGAACGGCACGACGCGACGCTTGTCGTAGCGGCCGACCTCCTCGCCGGCGTCGTCGACGAGCAGTTGCGTGCGCCAGAATCCGGTCCGGGGGTCGGGTCCGTCGATGTTCATGCCCGCCAGCAGGTGGTCGGACGTCGTCGCAGCCGCCTCGAGCAGCGGGAGGAACCGGGCCCCGCGTTCGCTGAAGGGGTCGGTGTCGATGCTGGCCTCGGGCCACACGGTCAGCTGCGGGGGCGGACCCTCGCGCGTGGCGTCGACGGTCAGGTCACGCATCTGGGTCGTGATCCGGAACGAGGCATCGTCGACCTCCTCCTCCCAGTGTCGGATGTCGTTGCCCTGGACCGCGAGCACGTCGAGGCTGCCGGTGGGCGCGGGTGGCTCGATGGTCGCGAGGACCGACACCAGCAGCGCGCCGACCAGGACCAGCACGGGCGCTCGGGTGCCCGCGAGGGCGTGCTCCACAGGACCGGACTCGCGGGCACGTAGGCCCTCGACCGCGTCGCGGACGACCACGTAGGCGGCCGCACCGATCGCCACGACGAGCAGCGTGATTCCCGGGCCACCGACCAGCCGGGCCACCGGCAGCAGCCACGACCCGTCGGTGTGGGCGTAGGACACCGCGCCCCACTCGAAGCCGTTGAGCGGCCAGACCGCGCGCCAGGCATCGACGCCGGTCCAGGCCAGCGCGACCGCCAGGGGCAGCCAGGCCGACCGCAGCAGCGGGCGGACCGCGACGGCGAGCAGGCCGAAGAAGGCCGCCTGCACCGTGGCGAGCAGCGCCCAGCCGAGGGTGCCGGCCGGCATGATCAGCCACGACAGCATCGGCCCGAAGGTGGACAACCCGGTCAGCAATCCGAGCCGGAAGGGTCGAGACGGCCGACCTTCGCGGGTCGCGACCGCGGCGTCGACCTCCAGGGCCGCCAACAGCAGTCCCGGCGCCAGGAACGACAGCCACCACCAGCCGACCGGTGGGTGGGATGCGAGCACCGCGAGCCCGGCGGCCGCCGCGAGCGCCGGGGCGAGGAGCACGGCCGGCCTCAGGCGCAGTCGCGACAGAGCATGCGCTCCGGGTCGGCGAGTTGGGTCTCGCGCTTGGCCATGTAGCAGGAGCGACACACGAATTCGCCTTCGCGCACGCCCTCGATCTCGTCGTCGTCGTCCTCGTCGTCGTCGCCGGCGACGGCCGCGACGATCTCGGCGTCGTCGTCGTCGAAGGCGACGGTGGCGGGCAGGGCGGCGGTCTCTTCCTCGTCCTCGTCGCCGTCCTCGGAGGGCACGGGGACGGTGAGGTCCTCGGGCTCGTCGTCGAGGACCTCGGCCTCCTCGAGGTCGTCGTCCTCCTCGAGGTCGTCCTCGTCGAAGGCGTCGTCGTCGACGAGTGCGTCGTCCTCGTCGTCGAAGTCGTCGCCGACCGCTTCCTCGTCGAGGTCGTCGACGAGGACGTCGTCCTCGTCGGACGTGCCCTTGCGAGCTGCCACGGGGGTGCTCCTGCGTGGTCCTGCCGCCCCGGCGGGGGCGGACGGGCGCGCTTCGTACCAGAGCACCACCCCGCACGCAAGACAGCAGGGTGCCAGAGGGTCCGGTGAGCGAGCGCAGCGCCCAGGCTGGGGGGCAACGAGCGAGCGAAGCGAGCGAGACAGGGGACCCAGCCTGAATGCGAGCGAGCGCAGCGCCCAGGCTGGGGGGCAACGAGCGAGCGAAGCGAGCGAGACAGGGGACCCAGCCTGAATGCGAGCGAGCGCAGCGAGCAGGCTG
>DATHUR010000164.1:0-44719 GCA_035462025.1 Egicoccus sp.
TTGCCATCACTTGCCGCCCCTCGTTAGCGTGCGGCCCGGCGCGTCGGGAGTCGCGCCGTGGATCGAGGGAGAGTCCGCCTGTGCGTGCCGTCGTGCTGGGTGCATCGGGCCGTGTCGAGGTCGTGTCCGACTGGGCCGAGCCGCCACCGCCCGGACCGGAAGAGGTGACCGTCGCCGTCCGGGCCGTCGGTCTGTGCGGCTCCGACCTGGCCGTGGTCGACGGCAAGGTCCCGACCCCGACACGACCGTGGGTGCTCGGCCACGAGGGCGGCGGCCGGATCACCGATCTCGGCAGCGACGTGACGGGACGCTCGATCGGGCAGCGGGTCGTCATCGAGCCCAACTACCCGTGCGGCCGGTGTGACTTCTGCCTCCGGGGTCGCACCTCCGCGTGCGAACGCCGCCGCGCGGTCGGGATCAACGTCCCCGGCCTGCTTGCCGAACACGTGGTCGTGCCGGCCCACCACACCTGGCCGGTCCCCGACGACACCGACGACGCGCTGCTCGCCTGCATCGAGCCTCTCGCGGTTGCCCGCGCGGCGGTGGCGCGCTCGGGCATCGAAGCCGGTCAGGACGCACTCGTCGTCGGCGCGGGGTCGCAGGGACTGCTGCTGTGCCAGGCGCTGCTCGCCCACGGCGCGCGGCCGCGCGTCGTCGAACCGCACGAGGGACGCCGCGAACTGGCCGAGCGCCTCGGGGCCATGCCCCACGACGGACACGAACAGTTGCCCTTCGTGTTCAACACCGCTGACGCCGAACCGGCGTGGGACACGGCGCTGGCCGCGACGGCGTCGGACGGGATCATGGTCATGGTCGGGATGAGCGACCAGCCGGTCGCGCTGTCGACCCGGCACCTCGTCCGACGGCAGCTCACCATCCGGGGCAGCCTCATCTACGACCACCCCGGCGGGTTCCCGGACACGATCGGCGCCGTGACGCGCGGCGAGATCCGACCCACCGAGACCCTGCAGAAGGGGTTCCACCCCGACGACGCGGCCGATGCGTTCGACCAGGCCCGGCAGGTGCCGGGCAAGTCGTGGATACGCATGGCCGAATGGCAGCACCTCCCGACCCCGGAGGACCCGGCGTGAGCGCGCCCGCGACCGCGTCACCAGCCGCGCCCGATGGGTGGCTCCAGCGTGCCTCCCGCGCCCTGGGCGTGGTCGAGATGGCCGTCGGCGGCGCGATGCTGGTGGCGCTGCTCGGCCTCGTGCTGTTGCAGGTACTGCTGCGCCTCGTGCCGGGCTTGTTCGCCGGTGTCTGGACCGGTGAACTGGCGCGGCTGATGCTGGTCAGCCTGACGTTCGCGGTGGCCGGCCGGCTCACCGGGCGCGGCGAGCACATCACGCTCGACATGATCGACCACGTACTCGGCCCGCGGCAGATGCGCGCCGTCGAGGCGTTCGCGAGCGTCGTCGTCGGCATCACGTCGATCGCCTTCGCCACGGAGGCCTGGGCCCTGCTCACCAGCGGCGCCGTGCAACGCCTCCCGTCGCTCGGCATCCCGGTGAGCACGATCTATGCCGTGCCGTTCGTCGGCCTGGTGCTCAGCGCGTTCCGTGCCTTCCTCGGGCTCTTCGCCGGAAAGAACGGCTGACCGATGACCCTGCTGCTGCTCGGCCTCGGCATCGCGGTGCTGCTCCTGCTGCGCGTTCCCGTCGCCTTCGCGATCCTCGGCCCCTGCCTCGCCTACGTGATCCTCGGTGGCCAGTCGGCGGGGCTGAGCCTTCGCCTCGCGGTCGCCGGCATCAACAGTTGGCCGCTGCTCGCCGTACCGCTGTTCATCCTCGTCGGCGTGCTGGCCAATCACGGGGGGTTCGCGGACCGGCTCTTCGACCTCGCGCTGGCGGTGTTCGGGCGCGTCCGCGCCAGCCTCGGCTACGTCAACATCGGCGTCAGCCTCGGCTTCTCGTGGATCAGCGGTGCGGCGCTGGCCGACGCTGCCGGTCTGGGGAAGATGGAGATCCCGGCCATGATCCGGCAGGGGTACCCCGAGCGCTTCTCGGCCGGGATCACGGCCGCGTCGACCGTGATCGGCCCGATCATGCCGCCCAGCATCCCGGCGATCATCTACGCCTCGCTCGCGGCGGTGTCCACCAGCGCCCTGTTCGCCGCCGCCGTGGTCCCCGCGCTGCTGCTGGTGGCATCGCTGGCGTTCGCGGTGTGGCTGTGGTCGCGGGGGCACGACGACCTGCGGGGCGAGCCGTTCGGCCTCGCCCGGCTGCGCGTGGCGCTCGTACGTGGCCTCGGACCGCTGGGCGCGCCGGTGATCATCCTCGGCGGCATTCTCAGCGGCTGGTTCACGCCCACGGAGGCGGCCGCCGTGGGTGCCGTCTACATCCTGGCGCTGGGCTTCGCCTACCGCACCCTGCGCGTGCGTGACCTGCCGCGCATCGTGCACGAGGCGGCAACGACCACCGCCGCGATCACCATCATCCTCGCGGCGTCGTCGCTCCTCGGCTGGATCCTCGCCCGCGAACGGGTCCCCCAACTGGTCGCCGACGCGATGCTCGGGCTCACCGACAACCCCGTCGTGTTCCTGCTCATCGTCAACCTGTTGTTGCTGCTGCTCGGTGCCGTACTCGAGCCGACCGCCGCCCTGGTCATCAGCGTCCCGATTCTCATGCCGGTCGCCCTGGAATTCGGCGTCGACCCGCTGCACTTCGGGGTCGTCGTGATCCTCAACCTGATGATCGGGCTGCTGACCCCGCCCATCGGGGGCGTGCTGTTCGTGCTCGGGTCGGTGACCGCCATACCGATCAACCGCATCTTCCGCGGCACCGCACCGTTCCTCGTGCCGCTCGTAGCCGTACTCGCACTGATCACCTTCTGGCCACGAGCGGTGCTGTGGCTGCCGGGGCTGATCGGCGCGCCGTGACGGGGACCGCCAGCCGCGGCGGGTCGACCGCCGCACGAATGCACCTGCAAGAGGGAGAGGGAACGTGATGTTGCGCACCACCAGGACACGACCAGGCCGGCTGCTCGCCGCGCTCGTGGCGATCGGCGCCACGCTCAGCGCCTGCGGCGACGGCGAACCCGACGCCGAACCGGAGGCGACCGAGGAAGCCACCGAGGACGCCGGCTCCGACAGCGAGGAACCCGAGGAGACCGAGGAGACCGAGGACGACGGCGCCGCCGAAGCGGACGAGGAGGTGACCCTCAGCTTCGCCCACAGCTACGGCACCGAACACCCGCACCATCGCTGCGGCGTGCAGGCGGTCGCCGACAAGGTCGCCGAAGCCGATGTCGGGCTGACCATCGAGGTCTTCCCCAACAGCCAACTCGGCGGCGACGCCGACCGGTTCACGTCGGTGATGTCGGGCGACATCGACGTCGACCTGCAGGGGTCGTCGGCCCTGAGCGCGACCTACGAGCCGATCGGTCTGCTCGACGTCGCCTACGCGTTCGACGGCGCCGATCACATCTTCTCGTTCTTCGACAGCGAGGACTCGGCCGAACTGCGGGGCAACTTCGAGGCGGAGACGGGCACGAAGATCCTCGACATCTGGTTCTTCGGCATGCGTCACTTCACGGCGAACAGCCCGATCCGTACGCCCGAGGACCTGCAGGGCCTGCGGATGCGCTTCCCGGACTCGCCGACCTACCTCGCCAACGCAGAAGCGCTCGGAGCCGACGCGACGCCGGTCGCCTTCGAGGAGGTCTACCTGTCCCTGCAGCAGGGCGTGATCGACGGACAGGAGAACCCGATCCCGACCATCGCCCAGATGAACTTCGTCGAGGTCCAGGACTACATCAGCCTCAGCGGGCACCAGGCCGGCGCCCAGCTGTCGGTCATCGGCGACGCGGCGTGGGAACGTCTCAGCACCGGGCAGCAGGAGACGCTCGAGGCCGTGTTCGACGAGGTCCGCCTCGAGAACCGCGAGTGCATCGATCAGGCCGAGGCCGACCTGCTCGCGGAGTGGGAGGAGACCGGCGCCATCGAGATCGTCGACGACGTCGACGTCGAGGCGTTCCGCACCCGCGCCGAGGACTACTTCCGGGAGCGGTTCGACGGTTTCACGCTCGAGACCTACGAGACGATCCGCGCCTCCGCCCCCTGATCCCGCCGGACGCGTCGTCGACTCCCAGCGCGACGCGACCACCGAGGGCCGGCCCGTACGGGCCGGCCCTCGCGTTGCTACACCGGCGGGCGGGTGATGGGGGTGATGGACACGGTCGCGCCGGTCAGCAGGGCGACCGTCGGAACACGGACGGACTCGCGCCGGTCCCCTGCGGCGAACGTGATGGCGGCGTGGTCGAGGATCTTCGGGTCGATCACGACCGGGATGTGGAGCAGGGACGGCAGCGCCGGCAGGGCGCCGAGTTCGAACTCCGGGAAATCGGTGGCGATCTCGTCCTCGGAGGCAAGGCTCACCTCGTCGACGCCGAGTGCGGCTTCGACCTTGCGCAGATCGAGCCGGAGATCGGCCGGCAGCAGCGCGAGCGCATGTCCGGTCGCGATGTCGAGCACGATGGCCTTGACGACCTCGCCGGGGGGCAGTTCCAGCGCGCGCGCCTCGTCGAGGGCCGTGTCGGCACGGGGATGGGGCAGCACCTCGAACCGCAGGCCGCGTTGCTCCAGATGGTCGGCGACCACGCTCATGAGTCCCTCCTCCCTGGGGGTGCGACACCATCGTGCGCCCGTGAGCTCCGCTCGGGCAAGAGTCGACCGGCCCCTGCCCCGCGGAGGGCCCTTCTCCCCTGCTGCGAGCCGGTGGCGGGGCGCATGATCGGCGCATGACGCCCCCTGCGCGGGTTCCCCCTGACCGTGTCGAGCTGTACTGGCTACCGCTCGGGGCGGGCGACCACGTCGTGCGGTTCTGCGGCCGGGTCTACGAGCGCTGCGTCGCGATCCGCGATCGTCGTCCACCGCGCGCGCTCCTGCACGCCGCGCTCGAGGTCGTCCACGGGGCCGATCGCTTCGTCGTCGAGGTGGCCCCGGTCTGGGACCGGAGCGCCCCCGACCGCGGCGTCGTGGCGGTGGGGCCCGTCGGGCACCGGCGGCTCGGCCGGTCGAGGTGGTTCCGCTACGAGGTCAGACGGTGGCGCGACGGCGTGATCCCCGACCTCGCCTACGCGATCGGTGGACCGCACCTGCTCAGCACGGACCGTGACCGCTCGGCGGCGATCCTCGACCTGCTGCCCGAGGTGCCCACACCGACCTGGGGACGCGACGAACTCGGCACCGGCGACATGTGGAACTCCAACGCCGTGATCGCCTGGGCGCTGGCACGGAGCGGCCACGCGGTGCGCGACATCGCGCTGCCGATCGGCGCGCGGGCACCGGGTTGGGACGCCGGGTCGATCGTCGCGGCACGGACCGGCGCAGGCGGCGGCCGGGGTCACGCACCGACGAGCCGGGCGTAGACCACGACGTTGTCGCGATAGTGGCCGCTGGCACGGTCGAAGCTGCCCCCGCAGGTGATCAGGCGCAGGTCCGGCTGCGGCCCGCCGAACCCGAACACCTCGGGTGGCAGGTCCTCCTTGGGGTACTGGCCGAGTTCCTCGACCACGAACCGGCGTTCCTCGCCGGCGGCGTCGGCGACCACGATCTCGTCACCCTGGCCCAGCTCAGCCAGGTCGACGAACACCGCTGGACCGCTGAGCGAGTCGACGTGCCCGGCCAGCACCGCCGGGCCGATCTCGCCCGGCTTGCGGGTCTGGTGGTACCACCCGACCTGGTCGAAGTCAGTGGGGACCTCGGGTTCGGCACCGGCCAGGGACAGCTCGGTCACGCTGGCGTCCACGCCGATGGCCGGGATGCGGACCCGGGTCGGGACGATGCCCGACGGGAACTCGCGGGCCAGGGGCTCGGGGGCAGCCGGTTCCTCGGTGGCGGTCGCGATTGCGGCCGGTGCTCGCGTGGCCGTCTCGCCGGTGGTCGGCGAGACGGCCGGGACCCCGGAGGACCCCGCGCAGCCGGTCATGACGACGGCGGCCGCGATTGCGGCGGCCAGTCGGCTCGTGACCGGCATGGCGGGTCCTTTCCGGGGACGCGGGCGGGTACGGGAGGCTCAGGCCTCGTTGCGACGACGACGGAGGGCGAGGCCCGCTGCGGCCGCGAGAGCGGCGGCGCCGGCGGCGGTCGCGACACCGGCCGTCATCGTGGTGTCGTCGGTGGCGAGGCCACCGGCGCCGGTCTGGACCGCACCGCCGGCAACAGCCGTCAGCGTCCCGCACAGCGCGGGCGCGGTGCCCTCACGCGGGAGGTCGTCGGTCAGCGACGAACGCTCGGCCTGGTCCATGTCCAGGGTGCCGTTGCCGTTCTCGTCGATGCCGTGGACCACGACGTGCAGCGCGGCGAGGTCGGCGCGGATGTTCTCGGGGATCGGGATCTCGGCGCGCGAGTAGTCGATCGAGGTGCCGGCCGGGTAGCGCTCGACGGCGAGCCCGGAGTCGGGGCTCGTGTCGCCCTCGGTCGTCAGCGACACCTGGATGCCGCCGTACGACGGGGCGCCCTCGGCCACGGTCAGGACGCCGTCACCATCGGCGTCGTCGGCCATGGTCGGGCAGGTCGACGCCTGCACGTCCTCGCCCTCGACGAGGCCGTGGATGTGCATCGCGTGCGGGCCGTCGAGGTTCAGGCCCGAGGCGGTCAGGTCGACCGTCATGGTCTCGCCATCCTCGGACACCTCGATGGCGACCTGACCGGTGCCGCCGGAGCCGTTGAGTTCGGACAGGTCGCCGCGGTAGGCGGTGCCTTCGTGGGCCGCGGCGGCCGGGGAGGCCACCATCAACAGGGTCAGGCCGCTGAGCGCGAGCGTGCCGAGTGTCTTACGCATGTATCTCTCCAGACATGATGGGCGGGTGGTTGCACCGGTGGTTCGCCCGCCTCCGCATGGCCGGATGGCCGCTCGGGCGACCACGCGCGGTTTCGCGGCCGATCCGGCGCCGACACGCCGACGCGCCCAACCGGCCGACACCGCGCGCCGAACGCGGGCGCGCTGGGGCGACCCGCCCGCTCGTCAGCCGTGCAGTCGCAGCCAGCGGTGGCCGAAGCCCTCGAGCTTGAGTTCGAGTCGGCCGCCGTCGAGTTGGTGGCTGGTGCTTCGGGTCTCGAGCAGGTCGACGAGCACCGCGCCCTCGGCGTCGGGGACCTGCAGCGTGATTTCACGGGGAGCCTCGGAGAGGTTGTGCAGCGCGATCACGCTGCGCCCCTCCCAGGTGCAGCGGTGGGCCAGCACCGCGTCGTCGCCGGTGTCGAGCACGTCCCAGCTCCCCCAGCCGAACTCCGGGGTCTCGCGACGCTTGCGGATCAGCCGCTGCATCCAGTTGAGCAGCGAGTCGGGGTCGCGTTCCTGATCGGCGACGTTGACCGCCAGCGGCCCGAACCGGTCCTCGACGAGGGGGCGGCGCAGCTTCGACGGCGCCGCCTCGGAGAACCCACCGTTCTTGCCGTCGGACCACTGCATCGGGGTCCGCACGCTCATGCGGCCCTCGATCTCGAGGTTTTCGCCCATGCCGATCTCCTCGCCGTAGAACAGCACCGGCGTACCGGGCAGGCTGAACATCAGGCTGTAGGCGAGCCGCAGCCGGCGGGGGTCCCCGTCGAACATCGGCGGCAGCCGCCGGCGCAGCCCCCGCCCGAACAACTGCATGTCCTCGTCGGGCCCGAACGCCGCGAACACCTCGTCGCGTTGCGCGTCGGTGAGCTTGTCGAGGGTCAACTCGTCGTGGTTGCGCAGGAACATCGCCCACTGGCTCTCGTCGGAGACGGCGGGCAGGTCGCGGACCGCCCTGGCGAGCGGACGGGCGTCCTGGCGCGCGAAGGACAGGTAGATCTGCTGCATCAGCGGGAACGCGAACAGCAGCTGGATCTCGTCGGCCTGGTCGTCGCCGAAGTAGTCGACCAGTTGCCTGTTCGGCAGGTTGACCTCGCCGAGCAGGACGGCATCGCCCTTGCGGCGGGCCATGAAGGCGCGCAGGTCCCGCAGGTAGCTGTGGGGGTCGAGGCGGAGCTCGCCGTCGATGCCGCCGGTCTCGAGCAGAAACGGGACCGCGTCGACGCGGAAGCCGTCGACGCCGAGTTCGAGCCAGAACCCGGCGATCTTGGCCATCTCCTCGCGTACGGCGGGGTTGCCGATGTTGAGGTCGGGCTGGTGGCTGTAGAAGTGGTGCAGGTAGTACTGGCCGGCCTGTTCGTCGTAGGTCCAGATCGAGTCCTCGGCGTCGGGGAAGACCACGCCGGTGTCGGGATCGTCCTGCGGCTCGTCCTGCCACACGTAGAAGTCGCGGTAGCGCGAGTTGCGGCTGCGACGGGACGCCTTGAACCAGGGGTGCCGGTCGGAGGTGTGGTTGATGACGAGGTCGACGATCACGCGCAGGCCACGGTCCTTGGCCGTGCGGATCAGTGCCACGAAGTCGCCGAGCGACCCCAGCCGGTCGTCGACCCCGTAGTAGTCGGTGATGTCGTAGCCGTCGTCGCGGTTGGCCGTCGGGTAGAACGGCATCAGCCACAGGCAGGTGACCCCCAGGCCGGCGAGGTAGTCGATCCGCTCGGTCAGCCCGACGAGGTCGCCGGTGCCGTCGCCGTCGCTGTCGTCGAACGTCTCGGCGTCGAGGCAGTAGACGACGGCGTTCTTCCACCACAGATCCGCGGTGCGGGCGCTGGGCACGTCGGCGCCTTTCGTCAGGAGAGGGCGGGCAGGACGTGCTGGGCGAAGGCGTCGACGAAGTCGCGCTGCTGCTTGCCCACGTGGTGCAGGTAGATGCCGTCGACGTCGAGCGCGGCGATCTGTCCCAGCCACTCGACGTGCTGGTCGAGGTCGGCCGACACCAGGACCGTGTCGCGGACCGCGTCGGGCGTGACGTGGTCGGCGGCCGCGTCGAACTGTTCGGGGAAGGCGAGGTTCCAGGCGAGCGCCGAGGGGAACACATTGCTGCGCCACTGGTCGTGGGCGATGGCGAGCGCCTCGTCCTCGCTGGCCGCCCAGGACACGTGGGTCTGCACGTGGACCGGCTTGCCGTCGCCGCCGCCCTCGCGGAAGGCGCCGATGACGCGCTCGAGGACGTCCAGCGGTTGGTTGACGGTGATGAGCCCGTCGGCCCAGCCACCGACGACGCCGGCGGTCCGGGTGCTGACGGCGGCGCCGACCAGTGCAGGCGGCTGCTCGGGCAGGCTCCACAGCTTGGCGCGGTCGACGCGGACGAGACCGTGGTGGGTCACCTCGTCGCCGTCGAGCAGCGCGCGCATGATCTCGACGCACTCGAGCAGGCGGGCGTCGCGGATCTGCTTGTCGGGCCACCGGTCACCGGTGACGTGCTCGTTGACGTTCTCGCCGGAACCGAGCGCGGCCCAGAACCTGCCGGGGTACATCTCCGCCAGGGTCGCGATCTTCTGCGCCGCGATCACCGGGTGGTAGCGCTGGCCGGGGGCGCTCACCACCCCGAAGGAGACGTCGGTCGCCTCGAGCGCGGCGCCGAGCCACGCCCAGGCGTAGCCGGACTCGCCCTGCCGTTCGCTCCACGGCGCGAGGTGGTCCGAGCACATCGCCGCCTGGAACCCGGCATCCGTCGCGTGCCGGACGGCGTCGAGCGCCGCACTCGGCGACAGCTGTTCGTGGGAGGCGTGGAATCCGACGGTGACCAAGCCGCACTCCTTGTCCGGCCGCCCGGCACCCTACGGTCGCGGGTCGGCGACCAGGCACGGCCAAGGGGCCGGGTAGCGTGCGCGCTCGATGCACCGGGCGTCAGGAGCGGAGGCACCGGGTGGAGGAAGCTCGTCGCCGGCCGCACCGGGTGGTCGTCACCGCCGGGCACGTCGACCACGGCAAGTCCACCCTGCTGCGCGCGCTCACCGGCATGGAGCCCGACCGGCTCGACGAGGAACGTCGCCGCGGCCTGAGCATCGAACTCGGGTTCGTGTGGTGCACCCTGGCCGGCACGGCGGCCGGCCCGGCGGACCTCGAGGTCGCATTCGTCGACGTGCCCGGGCACGAGCGTTTCATCGCCACGATGCTGGCCGGCGCAGGCTCGGCACCGGCCGCGTTGCTGGTCGTGGCCGCCGACGACGGCTGGTCGGCCCAGACCCAGGAACACGCCGAGGTGCTGGCGCTGCTCGGCACGCCGGTCGTGGCCACGGCGATCACCAAGAGCGAGCGGGTGTCCGCCGAACGGCTCGCCGAGGTGGCGACCGACGTCCGTGACCGGACACGGCGGCTCGGGCTGTCCGACGGTCGAGCGGTCGTGACCGACGCGGTCGCCGGCCGAGGGCTCGAGGAGTTGCGCACGGGGCTCCGCGACGGACTCGCCACCCTGCCCACCGCAGGCGACGACGGGCGCGCACGGTTGTGGGTGGACCGCCGCTTCGTCGTGGCGGGTGCCGGCACGGTGGTGACCGGCACGCTGACCGGCGGCCACATCCACCTCGGCGACCGGGTCACCGTGCTGCCGGCCGCTGCCGCGGCACGTGTGCGCAACCTGGAGTCGCTCGGTGGTGACGTCGACGAGGCCGGGCCCGGTCAGCGGGTCGCGATCAACCTCGGCGGCATCGACCGGGACGAGGTCGAGCGGGGCGACGCCGTCGTCGGTGGCGACGGCGCGTGGCGGGCGAGCGACACCGTCGAGGGCTGGCTGCGCGTGCTGCCGGGCCGTGCCGTCGGTCGGCGCGGCGCCTGGCACGTCCACGTCGGGACGGCCGCGGCCGCCGCGCGCATCCTCCCGGTCGTCGACACGGTGGCGGGCGAGCCCGATTCCGACGGCGGCGACGGCGCCGTCCGCGTGCTGCTCGAGCGGCCACTCCCCCTCGCCGCCGGCGACGTCCTGGTCGTGCGCGATGCCGGCCGGCGCCGGACCGTGGGCGCGGTCCGTGTCGCCGATCCGTGCCCTGGCCCGTCACCACGGGGACGGACCGCCCGCGCCGATCACGCTGGCCTGCTCGGGCGGGCCGCCGCGGCCGACGGCGAGGCCCGGCTGCCGCTCCTGGTCGCCCTGGGCGGCGGCGTCCGGCCGGTCGACGAACTGGCGGCCGCCACCGGCTGGGACGGGACGACCCCGCCACCGGCCGGACTGGTCCGCCTCGGCAGCCATGTGGCGACCGAGACCCGGTGGCGGTCCTGGGTCGCGGAGCTGGCCGGGTTGGGGCCGGGTTCGCATGCCCGCAGCCGCGTGCTGGACGCGCTCCGAGGGGGCCGCGTGCCCGGCGACCTGCTCGACACGACGCTGGCCCACCTCGTCGATGCCGGCGCGCTGGTCGCCGTCGACACCGGTTTCGCGCTGCCCGAGCACGTCGACGACGAGACGCAGGCGCGCGAACGCCGCCGCCGGGACGTCGTCGGCGCGCTGCTGGCCGAGCCGTTCGCGCCACCCGCGCTCGACGAGGTTGCCCGGCGGCACGGTGCCGACGCCCGCGACGTCGCCGCGCTGGTCCAGCGCGGCGAGGTGGTCCGCGTGGGCAAGGTCGCGTTTGCCGCCGACGCGGTGCGGTCGGCGGCTGACGCGCTGCGCGGGTCCGCACTGGCGGCGCGCCCGTTCACCGCGGCCGAGGCCCGCGAGGTGGTGCCGACCAGCCGCAAGTTCCTGATCCCGTTGCTCGAACACCTCGCCCGTACCGGGGTGACCACGTTCGACGGCGCCCACCACCGGGTCCGGCCACCGCAGCCGGGCTCCTCCAGCTAGGAGCGCGCGTGCTCTATCTCGCCCACCTCGGCGGTCACGACCTGCCGGTCGACACCGAGGGCCCCTGGCTGGAGCTGTACCCGTTGGCACCCGGACTGGTGTTCGTCGCCAGCGAGCAGCACCGCTCGGCGGTCTACCACGCGCTCAAGGACGCCCTGCCGGCCGGATCGGCGCTGCTGGTCGCCGAACTGCACGAGGTCCCCAAGTTCAAGGGGTTGGCGCCCGGCGCGCTGGCCTGGGCGCGCCGCCGCGTCGGCTGACCGGCCGGGCCGTGCATCACTCGACGGTGACGGCCCGCAGGACGTCGAGTTTCGCGGCGCCGCGTGCGGGCAGCACCGCGGCCAGGACACCGGCGAGCAGTGCGAGCACCACGGCCCCGACGAGTTGTCCGGTCGGGATCTGGAACGCCCCCATGCCCTCCTCCGCCAGCACCCTCGTGGTCACCCAGCCGAACAGCGTGCCGAGCACGAGTCCGACGACCGCGCCGAGCAAGGCCACCGACACCGCCTCCCAGCGCACCATGGCGCGGACCTGGCGGCGGGTCATGCCGACGGCGCGGAGCAGCCCGATCTCGCGGGTGCGCTCGTGGATCGACAGCGCCAACGTGTTCATGATCCCGAGGACGGCGATGACCAGCGCCATGGCGAGCAGTGCGGTGACCAGCGCCAGCATCTGATCGATCTGTCCCGCGACGGCGTCGCGGTACTCGGCCTGGTTCTGGACCGTGACCGCCGGATAGTCGGCCGTGACGGCTTCCACCGCCGCGCGGGTCGTGGCCGCGTCGCCGGTGCCGGCGACCAGGACGGCGGCGTCGAGGGGCTGCGCGAAGGAGTCCTCGGCGCTGTCCATCGAGACCACCCAGCCGGTCAGCACCATGTCGGGTTCGTAGAGCGCGACGATGCGCAACTGCGTGGCACCGGACGCCGGGAACGTGGCCGACACGACGTCGCCCACCTCGTAGCCGCGTTCGGTCGCGAGATCGGTGTCGACCGCGACCGCGTCGACGCCGGCCACCTCGGCGAAGGACCCGGCCGCGACCTCGGTCGTGTGCAACTCGTCCCAGGTGGTCGGGTCGAGGGCGAAGGCGGCTGCTGCGGCCCCGTCGAACTCGCCGGACCCGACACGCAGGGCCGACACGGCGGCGATGTCCGGGCTCTGCGCGATCTCGCGCGCCACGATCGGTGGCAGCAGGCCGCCGGCGAACATGCCACCGGCACTGACGATCACGTCCGCCTTCAACGTCTCGTCGAGTGCCTCGGCGGCCGACGCCTTCATCGACGCCGACATCACCGCCACGCTGCTGACCAGCGCGACCCCGACCGTGAGTGCCGCCGCGGTCGTCCACGTGCGGCGCGGCGTGCGCATGCTGTTGCTGCGGGCGAGGTGGCCCGGCACACCGAGGTGCTCGCCGCGACCGCCCAGCACCCGCAGGACGGGCCGGGTCAGGGCGGGCCCGGTCAGCGTGAGCGCCACGAAGGCGAGCACGGCACCGGTGGCCAGCACGGTGCTGCCGGCGTCGGGTTGCGCGGCCGCGGCATACGCGAGCACCCCGATCGCACCGGCCGCCGCACCGATGCCGGCACCCAGGCGCAGACGCGACGGGCGGTAGGCCCCGGTGTCCGCCCGCCGCAGCGCGGCGATCGGATGGACCGCGGACGCGCGACGGGCGGGCAGCAGCGCCGAAACGACCGTGACGGCGACGCCGACGGTCAACGACACGGCCACGGTCCGGGGCTGCACCACCAGGGCGCCCGACGGCATGTCCAGACCGAACAGCGACAGCAGCGCCTGCAGTCCGCGTGCCAGACCCAGGCCGGCCAGGATCCCGGTCAGCGAGGCGAGGAGACCGACGACCACGGCCTCGCCGACGACCCCCGCGACGACCTGCCGGCGGCTGGCGCCGAGTGCCCGCAGCAGTGCGAACTCGCGGGAGCGCTGCAGCACCGTGATCGAGAACGTGTTCGCGATGATGAACGCGCCGACCAGCAGCGCGATGGCCGCGAACACCCCGAGCGCGATCGTGACGAACGCCAGCGCTTCCTCGATCTGGGCCATGGTCTCGTCGGCCCAGTCCGCGGCGCTGATCGCGTCGACGCCGGCGGGGACGGCCGCCGCGACACGTTCGGTGAGGACCTCCGAGTCGACGTCCTCCGCGCCCCAGACGCCGATCGTGGTGAACACGCCCTCGAGGTCGAGCACCTCCTGGGCCGTCGCGAGGTCGAACTCGGCCAGTGAGGCGCCGGCCAGGTTCTCGCTGCCCTCGGCCGACGAGATGCCGACCAGCGTGAACGATCGCGGCGCGACCGTGGCGAAGACGATCTCGAGGCGGTCACCGACCTCGAGACCATTGCGCTGCGCCGTCGCCGCGTCGACGGCGACCTCGTCGGGCCCCGCGGGGGCGCGTCCGCCCGGCTCGACCGTGCGACCGGCGGCCGACCAGGACGCGCCGATCGTCGGCGGTCCCATCGGCAGGATCGGTTCGCCGTCGGGCCGCACGATCAGTGCATAGCCCTCGACCGCACCCTCGGCGATCTCGACCCCGTCGACGGCCGCCACGACGTCGAGCACGTCGTCATCGAAGGGGACGGTGCCGTAGTAGGCGTCGGCACTGCCGATCTCGGTCTCCGCCGCCCCACGGCTGCGCACCATCACGTCGACCGACTGCGTCCCGCCGCGGACGAGGTCGTCGAAGACCGCCAGCATGGTGTCGGTCATCACGAAGGTGCCGGCGACGAACGCGACGCCGAGCACCACCGACAGGGTCGTCAGCGCGAGTCGGATGCGGTGCGCGAGCAGGCCCTTGAGCGTCAGCTTCCACATGGCCGATCACCGTCCTCGGTACCGAGTGCCCCGTCGACTCAGGTGTCGAGCGTCTTGATCCGGTCGAGCACGCGTTCGACGGTCGGCTCGCGCAGTTCGTCGACGATGCGTCCGTCGGCGAGGAAGACGACCCGGTCGGCGTAGGCGGCCGCGTTCGCATCGTGCGTGACGATCACGATGGTCTGGCCGAGTTCGTCGACGGCCGACCGCAGGAAGCCGAGCAGGTCGGCGCCCGCCTTCGAGTCGAGGTTGCCGGTCGGTTCGTCGGCGAACACGATCGCCGGCCGCGTGATCAGGGCGCGGGCGACCGCCACGCGTTGCTGCTGCCCGCCTGACAGCTCCGACGGGGTGTGCCGCAGGCGGTCGGCCAGCCCGGTGATGTCGAGTACGCGCTGCAGCCACTCGGGATCGGCTTTGCGACCGGCCAGCGTCAGCGGCAGCGTGATGTTCTCCAGCGCGGTCAGGCTCGGCAGCAGGTTGAACGACTGGAAGACGAACCCGACGTGGTCACGCCGCAGCAGCGTGCGTTGGTGATCGGACATGGCCGAGACGTCCTGGCCACCGATGAACACCGTGCCGCCGTCGACGGCGTCGAGTCCCGCGAGGCAGTGCATCAACGTCGACTTGCCCGAGCCGCTCGGACCCATCACGGCGGTGAACTGTCTGACCGGGAGTTCGAGCGTGACGCCGCGCAGCGCCTCGACCCGGTTGGGGCCGTCCCCGTACACCTTCACGATCGCGTCCGCGACGGCGGCCGGTGCGGTCGCGACGGGCACGTCGATGGACATGGAAGTCTCCTGAGGACGCAGCGGAGTGGCTCGCGGCGGACGAGCACCCCCAGCCTGCGTCCGCCGGCGCCCGTCCGGTAGGGGCCATGTGCTCCTGATGCCGGCGTGTCGCGCAGTATCCGTCGGGATGCACGTCCGGTCCCTCGCATCGCACGTCCTGCACACCGGGACGAACGACGCTTAGAATCACTGAACGAACACTCATTCGCTAGACGAACGCACACGAACGCCCGGGAGACGCGCCATGAGCCTGCTTGGGAGCGACTGGAACGGCCGGATCTTCTCCGGCGGTTGGACCGACGGCGGGGCGGGAACCGCGCCCGTGGTCGAGCCGGCGACGGGGACCGAACTCGGCTCGATCGGTCTCGCCGACGCCAGCGACGTCGCCAAGGCGACCGAGCGCGCCGTCGCCGCGCAACGCGACTGGGCCGCCGCCAGCTTCGAGGAGCGTGCCGCCGTGTTGCGTCGTGCCGGGCTGTTGTTCACGCAACACGCCGAGGAGATCTCGGACTGGATCGTGCGCGAGACCGGCGCCATCCCACCCAAGGCCGGGCTCGAGATCCACGTCGCCGAGCAGGAGTGCTTCGAGGCGTCGGCGCTGGCCTCCCACCCCTACGGCGAACTGCTGCACTCGGCGCAGCCGCGCATGTCCATGGCGCGGCGGCTGCCGGCGGGGGTCGTCGGCGTGATCTCGCCGTTCAACTTCCCGTTGATCCTCTCGATCCGCTCGGTCGCGCCGGCACTCGCCGTCGGGAATGCGGTGGTGCTCAAGCCCGACCCGCGGACCTCGGTCGTCGGCGGCGTGCTGCTCGCTCGTGTCTTCGAAGAGGCCGGCCTGCCCGAGGGCGTGTTCCACGTGCTCCCGGGAGGCGCCGAGGTCGGTGCCGCGCTGGTCGAGGATCCGGCGGTCCGCATCATCTCCTTCACCGGCTCGACCGCGGCCGGTCGCAAGGTCGGCGAGGCCGCCGCACGCCTGCTCAAGCGCGCCCACCTCGAACTCGGTGGCAACAACGCCCTGATCGTGATGCCCGACGCCGACCTCGAACTCGCGGTCAGGGCCGGCGCGTTCGGTTCGTTCATGCACCAGGGCCAGATCTGCATGACCACCGGCCGCCACCTCGTTCACGAGAAGATCGCCGACGCCTACATCGAACAGCTGGCGAAGAAGGCCGACGGACTCCCGGTCGGCGACCCGTCCACCGACCAGGTCGCCCTGGGCCCGATCATCGACCAGAGGCAGCTCGAGCGCATCCACGGCCTGGTCACGGCCAGCGTCGAAGCCGGGGCGACGGTCGCCGCCGGCGGCAGCTACGACCGGCTCTTCTACCGGCCCACCGTGCTCACCGGGGTCACGACGCAGACCCCCGCCTACCGCGACGAGGTGTTCGGCCCGGTCGCGCCCGTGATGACCTTCGCCGACGAGGAGGAGGCGATCGCCCTGGCGCGCGCCAACGACTACGGCCTCTCGCTGGGCATCCTCTCGCGCGACGTGATGGCTGCCGTGGCGATGGCCGACCGCATCCCGTCGGGCATCGTGCACATCAACGACCAGACCGTCAGCGACGAGGCCACGATCCCGTTCGGCGGGGTCGGCTGGTCGGGTACCGGTGCCCGCCTCGGCGGCGCGCAGGCCAACCTCGATGCCTTCACCGAGACCCAATGGCTGACCCTGCAGGGCGACATCACCCGCTACCCGTTCTGATCCACGGGCGATAGCTTCCTCGGCCACGCGAGCGTGGCGGAACTGGCAGACGCGCTGGGTTTAGGTCCCAGTGGCCCACAAGGCTGTGGGGGTTCGAGTCCCCCCGCTCGCACCCGACTCAGGCGGGCAGCACGATCCGGAAGTCGCTGCCAACGGGTTCGCGGCGTCGGGCCGTGACGTCGCCCTGCATCGCATGGACCAGCGTGCGGACGATGTGCAGCCCGAGGCCGCTGCCGGGCACGACCGTGTCCCCCCGCGCGAACGGGGCGAAGACGTCGACGTCGTCGGGCAGTCCCGGCCCTTCGTCACGGACCGAGAGCGCGACCCGGTTGGCGGGCGCCGATCCGGCGCACAACGTGACCTGGCCACCCTCGGGTGCGTACTTGACCGCGTTCTCGACCAGGTGCTCGATCACGATGCGCAGCGCGCGGGCGTCCGCCACCGCCGCGAGACCCTCCGGCGCGTCGACCTCGATCGGGTGGGCCGCCGACAGGCGGCGCAGGCCGACTGCGAGGTCGTCGAGGAACGGGCGCAGCTCGATCGTCTGCAGCGACAGGTCCGACGCCACGACCTGCGACGTGGCCTCGTCGAGCAGTTCGGTGATCTCCCCCGAGACACGCTTGGCCTGCTGCACGATCAGGTCGACGGCGGTCGCCGTCTCCTGCTCGTCGAGGCGACCGCTCTGCAGGGCGCTCGCCCAGCCGACGATGACGGTCATGGGCGTCTTCAACTGGTGCTCGGCCATCGCGAGGAACTGCGCGCGCGAGCGCAGCCGTTCCTCGGCCTCGAGCGCCCGGGCCTCGCTCGCCTGGCGCGCCCGCTCGCGCACGATCACGTCGGAGATGATCCGCGAGAAGACCTGCAGCAGATCCGCGGTCCGCTGGTCGACCGCCACCCGCTCGGCGCTGGCGCCGCAGAGCGTCCCGTAGATCTGTCCGTCTGGTAGCCGGATCGGCGAGCTCACGTAGGTCTGGATGCCGAGTTCGGCGGCCGCCCGGCTGTCCCCCCAGATCTCGGGGACCTCGTCGGTACAGACCTGGCCGGACTCGAGCGCGCGGTGGCAGAGCGTGTCGGTCCACTCGACCTCGAGCTGCTCGGGAATCGTGATCGAGCCGGTGTTGAGCGAGAACTGGATGCGTTGCTGGTTGCGTTCCCAGTCGATCGAGGTCAGGTAGGTCGAGGACAGCCCGGTCAGGTCCTGCAGCGCCTGCAGCAGCGGCCGGGTCACCGACTCGAGATCGCCGCCGGCACCAGCCGCGGCCAACGCGTCGCCGACGCTGGGTCGCGGAGGGCCCGGGGCATCGTCGGTCGTCGTCACGGGCCCTCCCTCGATCATGTGTCACCCTGCCGCGGCGGGCGACGCTAGCCACGTGGCCGTCTCGAGGTCAGTGGCTGACAGGGCCGGGGCCCAGAGGAACCCCTGGCCGAGACGGCAGCCGAGGTCGGTCAGGCGCGCCAGTTGCTGCTCTGTCTCGATCCCCTCGGCGACGACGGACAGCCGCAGGGCCCGGGCGAGGTCGAGGATGGCGGTGACGATCGCCGAACGGTCCTCGGCGCCGTCGTCGAGTTCGGCGACGAAGGACCGGTCGATCTTGAGCCCGTCGACGGGGAACCGCCGCAGGTGACCCAGGGACGAGTACCCGGTGCCGAAGTCGTCGATCGTGATGTTCACCCCGAGCGTCTTGAACTGCTGCAGCCCGAGTCGGGTCGCGTGGAACCCGTCCGCGATGGCCGACTCGGTCAACTCCAGCGTCAGGCGCGACGCCGGCAGACCGGTGTCGGCCAGGATGCGTCCCAGCGTGCGCGGCAGCCCGGTGTCGAGGAATTGCGCCGGGGCGATGTTGACCGACGCCGCGATGCCGGGCCGCCCGCCCCGGTCCCAGACGCGTAGCTGGCGACAGACCTGCTCGAGTACCCAGGTCCCGATCGGGATGATCGCGCCGTTGCCCTCGGCGATCGGGATGAACTCGGTCGGTGCCACGGCCCCGAACTCGGGGTGCTGCCAGCGCAGCAGGGCCTCGACACCGACCAGCTCGTGGCTGCGCAGATCGACGACCGGCTGGTAGCGGACCTCCAACTGCTCGATGACGTCGGGCTGGCGGAGCGCGTGGGCCAGCGCGAGCCGACGCTCCAGGCGGGAGCGCAGCTCGGGTGTGCACGTGCGGACCACGTGGTCGCTCGAACGTCGTGCGTCGTTGAGGGCGATGTCGGCGGCGCGGAGGAGGTCGTGGGCGTCCTCGGCGGCCGTTCGCAGGGCCAGACCGACGTTCACCTGGAGGCTGATGCGGCCGCCGCCCGGTGACGGGAACGGCAGGTCGAACAGGGCCGCGAGTTCATGCGCCTTCGCCTCGGCGCCCGCCTCGTCACCGGGCCCGGTGATCGCCACGGCGAACTCGTCACCGCTGGTGCGGGCCACGAGGTTGCTGCCCGCCGCCGCACGGAGCCGGTCCGCCACGGTCCGCAGCAACTGGTCACCGGCGTGGTGTCCGGACCGGTCGTTGATGCTGGCGAAGTCCTGCAGGTCGAGCAGCACCAGGGCATCGCCGCCATGGCCCCGTGCACCCTGGGCGTACCAGGCACCGAGGTGGTCCATCAGGAGTTCGCGGTTGGCGAGACCGGTGAGGCGGTCGTGCTTCGCCTGGTGGTCGGCCACGGCATGTGCGTGCAGTTCGTCGGTGCGGTCCTGGGCGCTCACGACCACGCCCCCCAGGGCAGGGACGTCGCAGTGGTTGGTCAGCGTCGCGGCGAGCACGCGCCACGAGCCCGTCTCGTGGCGCGCACGGAAGGTGACCTGTTCGACGTGGCCGGGCTGCCGCAGCACCGAGTCGAAGCGGCTCAGGAGCAGCGGCACATCATCGGGGTGCACGCACGTCTGCAGGTACGTCGTCGCCCGATCGACCGTCGCGCCGCAGAACGCCTCGGCCGCCGGACTCGAATACAGGACCTTGCCCTGCACGTCCACGACCAGTTTGAGGTCGGCACTGTGCGCCAGCAGGGCTTCCAGCAGACGCCGGGAGTCGCGGAGCCGTTCGTCGAGCAGTTCGGCCTGCCGCTGCGCCTCGCGCTCGACCGTGACGTCGCGAATGACACCCAGTTGGTAGCGGGGTCGTCCGTCGGGACCGCGCAGCATCGTGCTGCGCACCTGGACCACGGCGACCGAGCCGTCCTTGCGGACGTAGCTTTTCTCGAGGTCGTAGGCGCTGGCACGCCCCTCGCCGATCGCGGCACGCTGCTCCGCGGTCCGCCGCCGGTCGTCCGGATGCGACAGCGACAGATAGTGCCGACCGAGCAACTCGGGTTCCGGGTAGCCGGTGATGGCGGTCATCGCGGGATTGACCCGGACCAGCTGACCATCGAGATCCACCACCGCGATCCCGAGCGGCGCCGACGCCACGATCGAGTTGGCGAACTCCTCGCTCTCCTGCAACGCGGCGACGGTCCGGTGGCGCTCGGCGGCGTCGTGGATCACCGAGTAGAGCAGTGTGCGGGGACCGATGGGCAGCGGTCCGCTGTAGACCTCGACGTCACGCACCTCGCCCGACGCGGTCCGGTGCCGGAAGGCGAAGTAGCCCCGTTCCTGCGAACGCGCCGAGGCCATCTCGGCCTCGACCCGCTCGGGCGGGAGGACGTTGATGTCGGTGATCCTGCGGGTGCGGAGCTCGGCCGCGTCCCAGCCGTAGAACACCTCCGCCGCCCGGTTCGTGGCCAGGATGGCGCCGTCCTCGGGATCGATCACCAGCATCACGCTGGGGTGGTCCTGGACGAGCTGGGCCAGCGCCTCGACGGCGACCTGCTCGGGCAGGGCGGCGAGCGCTTCGGCGACCAGCGGGATTCGGGACACGGCGGACTCCTCCGCAACGGAAGGTCGGCCGCCAGAACGGGCGCCCGTAGGGCCCAAGGTCACCGTCCTGGTGACCGCCCGGGCCATATCCGGAGGGGCCCGGCGACATCGGACCGCGTCATCAGCGACGGGCGCGGGCGGTCCAGAGCAGCACGGCGGCCACGACGCTGCCCAGCGCCAGGACCGCCTGGGGGACGTCGAACGGTTCCTCGAAGTCCTGCGACGGTGCGATGACGCTCAGCCGGTCGGCGCGGAGGGTGAGCCCACCGCCGTCCTCGGGATCGTGGCGGCGGATCACGCCCTCGACCACGACAACGTCGCCACGCCGACCGGGGCGGCCGACACCGGACACCTCGGCGGCGAGGTCGGACGGCAACCACACGCTCAGGCCGCTGTTGCTCCCGCGGTGATCGCTGTGCGACGGCAGCGGGCCGCGCCGGAGTGCGTAGTCGTCGTCGTTGACCAGCGCCCAGGCACCGCCGTCGCGCGCCAGCAGGTCACCGACGACCTCCCCCGCGAAGGTGACACGGCGGCCGTCGAAGGCCACGGGGCACCCGGTCACCATGGCCGCGGTGATGCGACCGTCGAGGATGATGGGCGGCGCCTGCGGGAGGACAGGGCCGGAGCGGTCACGCCGGCAGTCACCACCCGGATACGCGGCCACGGCGGGCAGCCTCGCCTCGACCGAGACGGACGGGTCCGCGGCGGGGGGTTCGGCGAGTCGGTGCGTCACCGTCACCACGGCGAGGATGCCGATCAGCAGCAGGGCGGGTGCGATCAGCAGCCGCTTGGCCGGACGGTGGTGGCGCGGCATCAGGTCCGCCCCCGCACGAGTGCCGCGACGTAGCCGATCAGCACGAATGCCGCCACGAACTCGAGACGACCCAGCCACATCTGCAGGATGTAGGTCAGCTCCAGACCGAGCGGCATGTCCGGACTCACCAGACCGACCGACAGACCGACGTTCGCGGCCGCCGACACCGACTCGAACAGCGCTTCGGTGATCTCCCACTCGCCGTACAGCAGGCCCACGGCCGCGCCGGCGAGGTAGGTCAGCCCGTACAGCAGCAACACCGTCGTCGCGGCACGAGCGGTGCGGTCCCGCAGGATCTGGCGTCGTCCGCTGTGGTAGGTCGTGACCACGACCGCGGACTCCGGCAGCAGCACCCGCTTGAGGTCGTGGATCACGCCCTTGGCCGTCAGACCGATGCGCATCGCCTTGACGCCGCCCGCGGTCGAACCGGCCATGCCGCCCAGCGCCATGACGACCACCACGGCAGCCGGGGCCAGCACGCCCCAGTCACTGACGAACAGGGCCCCGCTGTTGACCGCGAAGCCCGTCCCGGTGTGGGCCGAGAGCATGGTGAAGAAGCCCTTGCGGAACAGCGCCGACGGCTGCGCGTAGGCGCCGGAGGTGGCCAGGCCGAACAGCGCAACGCCGGTGAACCCGAGCAGGGTCAGGGTCAGGGTGCGAACCTCGAGGTTGACCACGAGCTCGCGCGTGCGTCCGATCCAGAGCTGGTAGTGCAGGGCGAACGACATGGTGCCGGCCACCATCAGCACGACGATGACCCCTTCGAGCGTGGCCGAGTGGTAGTAGCCGACCGACTGCGAGGTCGGCGAGAACCCGCCCGTGTCGAAGGCGGCGAAGAACAGGTTGATCGCATGCCACGCGCCGCGCCATCCGGAGATTCCGGCCACGTGCGCCCCCGCCCACAGCGCCATGGTGCCGGCAACCAGGTAGGCGGTGGCGATGATGAAGATGAAGCGTGCCGTTCGCACCACGTTGGGCACGATGCGTTCTTCCCGGCCCTCGGCGACGTAGAGGGTGCCCGCCCCGCCGCCCGCGGCGAGGACGGCGAGCACCACGATCACGATGCCCTGCCCGCCGGCGAAGTGGGTGATGTGGCGGTACAGGCCCATCGAGTACGACACGTGGTCGAGGTCCTGGATGACCGAGAGACCCGAGGTCGTCAGGCCGGACATGGCCTCGAACCAGGCGTCGACGACGTCGGCGAAGTGGCCGGAGAGGAACAGCGGGATCGCCGCGAGCACCGAGCCCACCAGCCAGGCGAGCGCGACCACGACCGTGCCGTGAGCCCAGTTCAGGCTGGCCGTCGTCGCCAAGCGCCACTCGGTGAGCTGGCCGAAGGCGACCGCGATCCCCGCGCCCGCCACCAGCGCCGTCGCCGAGTTCCATTCGCCCAGCACGATCGCCAGCAGCGCCGGAAGGACCATCATCAGCGACAGGCCGGTGGCGACCTTGCCGAGATAGAACCCGATGATGCGCAGATCCTGCGGACCGGGACGGACCAGCATCAGGTGGTCACGACGCGACCAGCGACGCGGCCAGGGCGAGCAGCCAGCCCGCGAGCGCGAGTGCCGCCGCTGCGGCCGCCACGATCGCCATCCCCCGCAGGCCCGCTCTGAGGTCGAGGTCGCCGCGGTCGCGGTCAACGCCCATCAGCCACCTCGTCTCGCACGATTCGTCGACCGGCCGGGGCGTGCCGGGGCGGTCCCACCCCGCCGGGTGCAACGCTACGAGCGGGCGGCTCACGGCAAGCTCAACGAAGCCGGGTCCGGCCTCAACATTGCCTCAACAGGGCCGGTCGTCGACGACATCGAGGCGATAGCCGGCCCTGGGCACCGTGGTCAGCGCGAGCCCGGAACCGGGAGCGAATCCGAGCTTGCGACGCAACCGATTGACATAGACGCGCAGATAGTGCAACTCGCGGTCGTAGCCGGGCCCCCACACCCGCATCAGCAGCGTGTCGTGCGTCAACAGGCGTCCCGCGTTCTCGGCCAGCACGAGCAGGATCCGGTACTCGGTGTCGGTGAGATCGACGACCCGGCCGCTGATCGTGACCACATGGGCAGCCCGATCGAGCGTGAGGTGGCCCAGGTGAAGGATCGGGTCGGGTGCGGGATGTGGCAGGCGTCGCAGCGCCGCCCGCATGCGCGCGAGCAGTTCGGGCATGGAAAACGGTTTGACCACGAAGTCGTCGGCCCCGGCATCCAGTGCGGCGATCTTGCGACGGTCCGTGGTCTCGACCGACAGCACGATGACGGGGCAGGACGAGAACTCGCGCACCCGGCGACAGACCTCGACACCGTCGCCGTCGGGCAGTCCGAGATCGAGCACGATCAGGTCCGGTGCCTCGATCGCGGCCGCGCCGAGGCCATCCGCCGCCGTCGCCGCCTCGACCACGTCGTAGCCACGGGCGTGCAGCCCGGTCGCCACGACGCGGCGGATCGCCGGGTCGTCGTCGACGATGAGGACGCGGGTGGTCATGCCTCTGGCTCGTCGACCGACGGCAGCGTGAACTCGAACACGGCGCCGCCACCCGGCCGCTCGTGGTGGTCAAGGCGGCCCCCGTGCAGTTCGATGAAGCCCCGGGCGATGGTCAACCCGAGTCCCGGTCCGTCCGATCCACCCTGGAACGGTTCGAAGACGTCAGCGTCGTCGTCGCGTACGCCGGGGCCCTCGTCGCTCACGGCGATCACCACGACCTCGCCGGCCGTCGCCGCGTCGACGACGACCTCGGTCGGCGACGGGGCATGACGCAGCGCATTGTCCAGCAGGTTGCGCAGGGCGGTCACGATCAGCACCGGATCGACGAGCACCGGCGGCAACGTCGACTCCGCGCGGAGTCGGATGCGTTCGCTCGGCCCGCCGGCGACCAACAGGCCGGCCTCGGCGACGAGGTCCTGCACCTCGACGGCTTCGACCAGCAGGTGGACGGCGCCGGCCTGCAGTCGGCTCGCGTCGAGCAACTGCTCGACCATGCGGTCCAGTGCCTGCGTCCGCTCCGAGATCGTGGTTGCCAGCATCCGCCGGTGTGCCGGCGCGAGCGACACCTCGGCATCCTGCAGATCCGATGCCGCGGCCGCGATCGCGGCAAGCGGCGTCCTGAGGTCGTGCGAGACGGCACCGAGCAGCGCCGTCCGTACCCGGTCGACGTCCTCGAGCAACGCCACGCGTTCGGCCGCCCCCGACCGCTGGGCCGCCAGGGCGGCGGCCCGCTGCTCGCGGACGACGACGAACGAGACGGTGGCCGCCACGACCGTGTGGACCACGAGACCGAGCGCTTCGGTGGGGTCGGTCATCCGCAGGGTCAGGTAGGGCACGGTGAACAGCAGGTTGTGGGTCACGCTGCCGACGACGACGGCCAACACCGCGGTCGCGGGCCCACCCAGGGCGGCCGCAACCGTCGTCGGCACGAGCATCGCCAAGCCGACCGTGGCACCGTCGACCTGACCCTGCACACCGATCAGGACCGCGGCGACGAGCAGGGGGCCGAGCGCCCCGACGGTGGCGCCGACGAGGACGCGCCGTCGCGACGGCGTCCACGTGCGCCGACCGGAGTGGTGGGTCATCGGGGCAACGCTAGCGTTGCCCCGACGAAGACGTTCACGCCGTCGGTTGCTTGTGGTGCGCAGCGACCCGACGCTTGCGTTTGCCGCTCTTGAGTTCCTGCTTGTGCTCGCGCTTCGCCTGCCGCTTCTCGGCCAGGGTGTGCTCGGGCTTGCGTTTGGTGTTGTGACCGACACGGTCCTTGCTGGCCATGATGGATGCCTTTCTCGCTGTCCCGGGGACTCAGTCGCCGGTGCGCAGTCGTTCGAGCACACGGTCGAGGACGTCGGCGTTGTGGTCGGCGGGCGCGGCCGCGCGTGCCTCGTCCTGCCACAGCCCCCACAACTCCGCGTCGTTGTCGGTCGTGCGCAGACGTTCGAGGTCGATGTGGCGCCGCAGCAGGGCCACCGACTCGTCCTCGCTGAGCACGGGGGTGCCGGCCGAGGTGCGGGCCGGCTCGCCCAGCCATTCGACGCGGATGTCGTCGAGGACGGCGGCTCGATGCGCCGGACGCAGCACCCGTGCGTCCGCCCCGGGGAAGATCAGCGTCTCGTGTCCGGTGTCACTCCAGCGCACGGTGAACGGCGGTTCCTCGGTGCCGCCGTGCACCTGCAGGATCTCGGCATCCCGGTCGGGCTCACCGACCCGGTGGCCCTTGATGACGAGCCGATCACCGACATGGCCTTTCATGGTCGCGCTCCCTTCGCGGCAGCAGTGCCTGGCGCGAGGCGATACCTCGGCCTGCTTCCAGCGTCCGCCGAGGTGGGGTCGGAACCAGAGGCGGACGGCCCGACCCTCAGGACGACTGCCTGGCTGCCCGGGCGGCCCGCTCGGTCTCGAGCCATCGCATCGCCGGTGCCGCGGTCACGCCGTGGACGACCACCGACAGCGCGATCGTGAACGCGACCACGCCCCACAACTCGAGGTCCTCGGACATGCGCTCGCTGGCGAGCGCATAGGTCAGGTAGAAGATCGAGCCGATACCACGCACCCCGAACGTCGCCGAGACGAGCCGCTCCCGCGGACCCAGTTCGGGGTTGCCCACCAACGACAACCACCCCACGAGCGGGCGGATGACGACCACCAGGGCGACGCCGACGCCGACCTCGGCCCAGCCGAGTTCCGCGAGCAGCCCCGCACTCATCGCCGCGCCCAGCATCAGCAGCAACACCAGGGTGAGGATCGTCTCGATGTACTCGATCAGTTCGTGCAGTTGCCGGTGGTAGCCGTGACCGCGCTCCACCGACCGCATCGCCACGCCCGCCGCGAACACGGCGAGGAAGCCGTACCCACCGACGACCTCGGTCAGCCCGTAGATAGCGAAGGTGGCCGCGACGCCGAGCATCGCGTTGCCCAACTCGGCGACGCGGAACGGTCCGGACGCGCGCCCGAAGGCCATCCGCGCCAGCGCGTAGCCCGCCAGGCCGCCGACGACGGCCGCGACGAGGATCTTGCCCACCAACGTCCACAGCACCCACGCGGCGAGCCAGTCGCCCACTGGCCCGCGGTCCATCATGAACAGGGCGAAGTAGACGAACGGGAACGCGAGCGCGTCGTTGAGGCCGGCCTCGGAGGTCAGCGTGAACCGGACGGGGTCCTCCTCGGGGTCCTCCTCGCTGGCCTCGTCGCCGGCGGCTTCGTCCTGCCCCTCGGTCACGGTCGGCGGCGCGACCTGCACCTCCGAGGCCAGGACCGGGTCGGTGGGTGACAGCACCGCACCGAGCAGCACAGCGGCGGGCAGCGTGAGCCCGACGGCCCACCAACCGAGCAGCGCGACGGCGGCGATGGTCAGCGGCATCGCGATGCCGAGCAGCCGCCAGGTCGGGCCCCAGGTCTTCCAGTGCAGCGGCCGGTCGATGGCCAGGCCCACCCCCATGAGCGAGAGGATGACGCAGGCCTCGGCGAGGTGCGAGGTCGCCGTGGCGTCGAGGATCGGCCGCAGCGGTTCCTCGCCGGGCAGCAGCGCGCCGGCCGCCACACCGAACCCGAGGGCGGCCATGGGGACCGAGAACGCCCGTCCGTGGACGAGCTTGGGCAGGACGGTCGCCAACAGCAGGCCGGCGCCGACGATCAGGTAGACCAGTTCCGGGCTCACCAGACCGACGCTAGGCGGCCGAGGACCGGCTGCGCCCTCACCCGCCAGTGCCGGACGGCCATCTCGCGGCGTCGGCCAGCAGTTGGGCGAGGTGGACGCTGCGCCGTCCGGCCAGGTGCTCGACCTGGGTGCGGCAACTGAAGCCGTCGGCCAGCACGAGCGCGTCCTCGCCGGCGGCGCGGAGCGCGGGGAGCAGCGCGGTCTCGGCGATCCGGACGGAGGTGTCGTAGCGGCCGGCCTGCATGCCGAAGTCGCCAGCCAGGCCGCAGCAGCCGCCGACCACCTCGACGGTCGCCCCGCAGGCGGCGAGCAGGGCCCGGTCCGCCTGCCACCCCATGACGGCGTGCTGGTGGCAGTGCGGCTGCGCGACCAGCGTGACGCCGTCCAGCCGCGGCGGGGTCCAGTCCGGCCGGCGGGTGGCCAAGACCTCCGCGAGCGTCCGGGTCGCCGCGGCGCCCGTCCGCGCGGCCGGATCGTCGTGTCCCAGCAGGTGCAGCGCGTCCTGGCGCAGCACCGCCGTGCACGAGGGTTCGAGGCCGACGATGGTCAGCGCACCGCCCGACGCGGCGACCTCGGCCGCCAGCGCGTCGACGGTGCGACGCACCATCCGCCGGGCGGTGTCGAGTTGGCCGGTCGAGATCCAGGTCAGCCCGCAGCAGCGGTCACGCTCGGCGAGGCGGACCCGCAGGCCCGCCGACTCGAGCACCTCGACGGCCGCCCCCGCCACGTCCGGCGTGAACCCTTCGGTGAACGTGTCGATCCAGAGCAGCACCTCGCCCGCTCCCCCGCCGGAGGGCGACGGCGTCGCCGCCCGGTCCAGGCGATCCGCCGTGGCGAAGGCGGGCAGGTCGCGTCGCGGATCGACGCCGGCCGCGCGCTTCGCCAGCCGTCCGACGACGGGTGCCCGCAGCAGCGCGTTGGCGAGCCGGGGCACACTGCCGGCGAGCCGGACCCACCGCGGCAGCCAGCCCAGCGAGTAGTGCGTCCGCGGCCGCAGCCGGCGCCGGTAGGTCTGGTGCAACACCTCGGCCCGGTAGGTCGCCATGTCCACGCCGGTCGGGCAGTCGGACGCACAGCCCTTGCAGGCCAGGCACAGCGCCAACGCGTCGTGGACCTCGGGTGCGGACCAACCGCCGTCGACGAGCCGGCCGTCGACCATCTCCTGCAGCACCCGTGCGCGGCCGCGGGTCGAGTCCTTCTCGTCCCCGGTCGCGAGGTACGACGGGCACATCACCCGTCCTTCGCCGGCATGGGTGACGGTGCACTTGCCGACCCCGGTACAGCGGTGGACCGCCGCGGCGAAGTCGCCGCCGTCGGCGGCGTAGTCCAGTGCGAGACCCGCGGTGAGTCGCACGCCGGCCGCGACGCGTACGGCCTCGTCGACGGGCGCCGGCCGGACCAGCACCCCCGGATTGAGCAGCCCGTCGGGATCGAACAGGTGCTTGAACGCGCCGAACAGCGCGATCGTCTCCGGCCCGTACATGATCGGCAGCAGTTCGCTGCGGGCGCGACCGTCGCCGTGCTCGCCCGAAAGCGAGCCGCCGTGGGCGGTGACGAGTTCGGCGGCCTCGGTCAGGAACCGGCGGAACACCGCGGTGCCGTCGGCCGACGCGAACGGGAAGTCGATGCGGACGTGGACGCAGCCGTCACCGAAGTGGCCGTAGGGCACGCCGGACAGACCGTGGTCGGCGAGCAGCCGCTCGAAGGCGCGCAGGTAGCTGCCCAGCCGGGCGGGGGGCACCGCGGTGTCCTCCCACCCCGCGTGCGCCGGCGCCGGGGCCACGCGGGTCACCAGGCCCGCACCGTCCTCGCGGATGCGCCACAACGCCCGGGCGGCGTCGGGGTCGGTGACCAGCAGGTGGTCCAGCGCGTCCGCGTCGGCGACCAGCGCAGGGACGCGGGCGATCACCTCGGCGATCTCGGCGCCGGCGAGTTCCACGATCAGCCAGCCGGCCCCACGCGGCAGCGCCGGCACCGGCCGGTTGCCCGCCCGGACGACCTCGACGATGCGGGCGTCCATGCCCTCGATGGCGACGGCGTCGTGGCCGAGCAGGGCCGGCACGGCGTCGGCGGCGGCCGCCATGTCGGGATAGCCCAGCACCACCAGCGCGGTGACCGCAGGGACGGCGACCAACGTGAGTGTCGCGCCGACGGTCAGCGCGCAGGTCCCCTCGCTGCCGACCAGGGCCCGCGCGAGGTCGGCACCGCGCTCCGGCAGCAGGTGGTGCAGTCCGTAGCCCGACACCTGACGGTCGAACCGGCCGAGTTCCGCACGGACCACCTCGGCGTGCGCGCCGACCAGGTCCCGGGCGGCCGCGGCGAGGTCGCCCGCCGACGTCGCCGCGTCGCCGGCGACGAAGCGCTGGCCGGTGCCCGCGACGACGTCGAGTGCCACCACGTTGTCGACGGTGCGCCCGTAGCCGAGGGCCCGTGAGCCGCACGCGTTGTTGCCGATCATGCCGCCGATGGTGCAGCGGTCGTGGCTCGACGGGTCGGGCCCGAACCGCAGCCCGTGCGGCGCAGCGGCGGCCTGCAGGTCGTCGAGGACGACGCCGGGTTCGACGACCGCCCGCCGGGTGTCGGGGTCGAGGTCGACGATCCGGTCGAGGTGACGCCGGACGTCGAGAACGATGCCCGGCCCGATCGCGTTGCCCGCGATCGAGGTGCCGGCGCCGCGCGCCGTGATCGGCACGCCCGACGACCGCGACACCGAGACGGCGGCCTCGATCTCGTCGGCGTCACGGGGAAAGGCCACCACGGCGGGCGGCACGCGGTAGAGCGACGCGTCCGAGGAGTACTCGGCGCGGCGCCGCGTCGTGGCATCGACGTCGTCGAGCCCGGCCGCGCGCAACGCCGCCGCGATCTCGTCCGGGTCGCTGTGCATGGGGTCACGTTAGGGCAGCCGACGGCGCGGCTACCGTTCGGCCACCTCCGGGCCCCAGGAAGCCCCCGTGTCCGACCGCCTGCCCGTCACCGCCACCGTCGTGCTCGGCGTGGTGACCATCGTCGGGTTCGGGGCATGGTTCTACGGCTATGGCGTGCTGCTCGAGCCGATCCGGGCCGACACCGGCTGGTCCGAGGCGGTGCTGTCCTCGACCTACGGGGTGTCGTCGCTGGGTGCCGGCATCCTCGCGACCGTCGTCGGGCGCCTGCTGCAGACCCAGGGGCCACGCAGGCTCTACGTGGTCGGAGCCGTGCTCGTCCTCGCCGCGTACCTGGTCGCGGCCTCGGCGGGCGACGCGGTGGTCTTCGCCGTCGCCGGCGTCCTGGCCGGCAGCCTCACGGGTGCGCTCGGCTACTACGCGGCCGTGCACACCCTGATCGCACTGCTCGTCCCGCCCGAGCGGCGCGCGGGTGCGATCACGACCAACACGCTGTGGGGTGCGTTCGCGAGCCCGGTGTTCCTGCCGCTGATGGCCTGGTCGGTCACCACCCTCGGCTGGCGCCCGACGCTGCGGCTGGCCGGGATCGCGGTCGCACTGGTGTTCACGGCCCTGTCGTTGCTGGTGCGCGACCGCCGGCCCACGACGTCGGCCGCCCCACCACCGCTACGCGCCGCACTGGCTGCGGCCGGCCGTGACCGGGTCGTGTTGGCCCTGGCCGCGACCACGTTCGCCGGCGGGCTGACCAGTTCGTTGCTGGTGCTCTACCAGGTACCGGTCATGGTCGCGGCGGGGCTGACGGCCACGACGGCGGCCGGGTTCGCCGGGGCGCGGGGGCTGCTGCAACTCGCGGGCCGCCTGCCGATGCCCTGGCTGGTCCGGCACGTCGGCTCGCGACCCACCCTGCGCGCCTCCCACGTCCTGCTGGGTGTGTCGTGCCTGCTGCTGCCGCTGAGTGGACGCATCCCGGTCGCGGTCGTCTTCGCCGTGGTCGCCGGTGTCGCGCTGGGCGCCATGATCCCGGTCGAGAGCATCTTCACGACCGAGGCCGTTCCGCTCGAGTCGCTCGGACTCGTCCTCGGTCTCGAGACGCTGACACGCGGGATCGGGGCCGGGCTCGGGCCGGTCGTCGGCGGGGCACTGACCGCCGCAGCCGGCACCCGCACGCCCGCCCTGGGCGTCGCCGCGGGCGTGGCGGTCGTCGGTGCGCTGCTGGTCCCGGCCCTCGGCGGCGCTCAGACCGGCGGGAGGAACGCCGCCCGGCGCGACGCCTCGTCGAGCGACCCCGCGAGGTAGCCGGCCGTGCCGGGGCCGAGCAGTTCCCGTGCGGCCTCGACCATGGCCCCGTAGGCCGCGAAGGCGAGCGCGCCGCCGGTGGAGACCCTGCGCACGCCGAGCGCGGCCAGTTCGGGCACGGACGGCATCGCCGGCATCAGCAGTGCGTTGACCGGCGCCCCGATCTCGTCGCACATCCGGCGGATGGCCTCGGCCCGCCGGATACCCGGCGCGTAGACGACCGCGGCGCCGGCCCCGTGGTAGGCCCGCAGACGCCGGATCGTGTCGTCGAGGTCGTCGACCCCGTACAGGTGGTTCTCGGCCCGGGCGGTCAGCACCACGCCGTGCCCGCGTGCGGCGTCGGCGGCCGCGGCCACCCGCTCGACGGCTACCTCGAGCCGGTCGATCGCGCCCGTGCCCGGGTCGTAGTCCTCGATGGAGACGCCGGCCGCGCCGAGGTCGGCGAGTGCGGCGACGGTGTCGGCGACGCCCTGTGCGTCGTCGGCGAAGCAACGTTCGGCGTCGACACTGAGCGGGACGTCGACCGCGGCGACCAACGCGGCCACGTGGTCGAACAACTCCTCGCGCCCCACCTCCTGGTCGACCCGTCCGAGCGACGCCGCATGACCCGAACTGGTGGTGGCGACGGCCGGCGCCCCCGCCCAGGCGAGCAGCTTCGCCGAGCCGGCGTCCCAGGCGTTTGGCATCACGAACAGCCCCGACTCGTGGAGGCGGGCGAACGTCGCCCGCCGCGCCTCGATCTCCTGCCCCTTCGCCACGGTCGTCCTCCGGCCCACCGGACGGTCAGACTACGTTGCGGTGGCGCGTGTCCGTCGTACGCGCCTGGCAACGCGGGGTCGTCATGCGGTACGGACTGGTGGGGACCGGGTACTGGGCGGCCGAGGTCCATGCGGCGGCGCTCGCGGCGGCCCGCGACGTGGAGTTCCTCGGCGTCTGGGGCCGCGATCCCGCGAAGGCCGCGGCCGTGGCCGAGACGCGGGGCGTGCGGGCCTACGACGACGTCGACGCGATGTTCGCCGACGTGGATGCCGTGGCGTTCGCGGTCCCGCCCGACGTGCAGGCCGAACTGGCCGTGCGGGCCGCACGAGCCGGCTGCCACCTGCTGCTCGAGAAGCCGGTCGCGTTGGACGCGGCGGCCGCCGACGCGGTCGTGGAGGCGGCGGCCCGGGCGAAGGTGGCCTCGGTGGTTTTCCTGACGTCCCGGTTCGTGCCCGGCCTCGCCCGATGGCTCGAGGACACCGCGCAGGCGGGCGGTTGGCTCGGGGGGCAGGCGACCCTGCTCGCCGCGCTCGACACGCCGGGCAACCCGTTCGGCAGCTCCCCGTGGCGCCGCGAGCACGGTGCCCTGTGGGACATCGGTCCGCACATGCTCTCGCTGCTGTTGCCGGTTCTGGGGCCGGTCGTGTCCGTCCGGGCCGCCCGCGGCCCGGGCGACACCGTGCACGTGCTGTTGCGTCACGACAGCGGGGCCTCCAGCGAGACGACGCTGAGCCTCACGGCGCCGGAGGCGGCGGCCACCCAGCGGGTGGCCTTCTACGGCGAGGCCGGCTGGCGCGAGTTGCCGACCGGCATCTCGTTCGACGCCACCGACGCGCTCGGTGAGGCGATCGCGGCCCTCGAGGCCGCCGCCGCGTCGGGCGAGCCGCATCCCTGCGACGTTCGCTTCGGCGCGCAGATCGTCGGTGTGCTCGCCCGCGCGAGGGCCGACCTCGGCTGAATCCAGCGGTCCCTCGGCCACCTTCCACCCCCGTCGTGGCCGACCTGGCGCCGCTACGTTCTGCGGTTCGCGAGCCTGTGCGGAGGAGACGCGAACGTGACGGACGGGACCGGTCGGCAGACCGAGGTCGCGCACCTCGTCGAACGTGTCCGCGGCATCGCGACGAGCGTGGTCGCCGCCGAGTGCGAACGCGTCGACGCCGAGGGGGCGTGGCCGGCGGCCGCGATGCGGGCGCTGGGTGAGGTCGGCCTGCTGGGCCTCAACGTCTCGCAGGCCGCCGGCGGACTGGGCCACGGCATGCTCGCCCTGGCCCGCGTGACCGAGGAACTGGGACGGGTGTGCGGCTCGACCGGGCTGGTGTTCGGCATGCACTGCGTCGCCTCGAAGGTGATCGACGTCAAGCCCACCGACGAGCAGGTCGCGTGCTACCTCGGCCCGATCGCCGAGGGGCGCCACGTCACCTCGCTCGCGCTCTCCGAGCCCGGGACCGGGGTGCACTTCTACATCCCCCGGGTCACCTTCCGGCGTGACGGCGACCAGTACCGACTCGACGGCCGTAAGTCGTTCGTGACCAGCGGCAGCCGCGCCGACTCGTACGTGGTCAGCGCGGTCGGCGCCGAGGCCGAACTCGACCCCGGGAGCTTCTCGTGCCTGCTGCTCGACCGGGGCACCGACGGCGCCACGTGGGGTGAGGCGTGGTCGGGCTTCGGCATGCGTGGCAACTCCTCGCGCGGCCTCGTCCTCGATGACGCCGCCGTGCCCACGGCCAACCTGCTCGGGGCCGAGGGCGACGAGACCTGGTACGTGTTCGAGATCATCGCGCCGTACTTCATCGTCGCCATGGCCGCGGCCTACCTCGGCGTCGCCCGCAGCGCGCTCGAGCGCACGATCGAGCACGTGCGGGAGCGCACCCATGCCCACACGGGCGAGTCGCTGGGCGCCAACGACCTGATCGCCCACCGGCTCGGCGGCCTGTGGGCGACCGTCGAGCGGTCCCGGCAACTGCTGCACCACGCGGCACGCCTCGGCGACGCCGGCGACCCCGCCGCCCGGCCGGCGCTGTTCGCCGCCAAGGCCGAGATCGCGGACGCCGCCGTCCACGTGACCAACGAGGCCATGACGCTCAGCGGCGGGATCGCCTACCAGGAGAACGGCCCACTGGCGCGGGCGCTGCGCGACGCGCGTGCCGCCCACATCATGTCGCCGTCGACCGAGCTGCTCAAGACCTGGCTGGGTCGTTCGCTGCTCGACCTGCCCCTGCTGTGACCCGATGACGCGGATCCTGGCACTCGAGGCCGAACCCGGCGCGTTGACCGGGCTGGCGGACGCCGACGCGGACGTCGCCGTGGTCGCCGACCTCGACGACGCCATCCGGCACCTCGGCTCCGATCCGCCACCGGACCTCGTCGCCGTCGCCGCGACCTGGCCCCAACCCCTGACAACCGCCCGCCGGTTGCGGCGTGTGAGCCGCGTCGGGCTGGCCCTGCTCGTCCCCGAGGCCCGCGTCCCGGTGGCCCGGACGCGGCTGGCGCTCGCGCCCGAGATCACCAACGCGGTCGTGCTTGCCGACGACGTCCCCCGCGAGCGCCTGGCCGCGGTACTCGCCGAGGCGGCGAGCGCCGCGGCGCAACGGGGACGCTTGCGACAGGCACTCGACGCGATCAACCGCGACGTGATCGGCGCAGCCGCCTCGGCCGGCCCCACCGAGCCGGCGGCGGCCGTGTCCGCCCAGTACCTGGCGGCCGTGGTGGACCACGCGCCCGACGTGATCCTCAGCGTGGACCCGGCCGGGCGCGTGGTGAGCCTCAACGAGTTCGGCGAACGGCTGCTGCGCACCACCAGCCAGCAGGCCGAGGGCAACCCGCTCGCCGAGATCCTGCCGGCCGTGGCCGGTGACGGAGCGGTCGACCTGCTCACCGAGGCCGGCCGCGAACGCGGCCACGTCCGGCGTGAGGTCCGGATCGAACTCGGCGCCGACGTGGTCCTGCTGTCTCTGACGGCGGCCGCGATGCACGATCCCTCCGGTTCGCTGCTCGGCTACGTGATCATCGGCCGCGACATCACCCGCGAGCGCCAGAGCTTGGAGCGGCTGCGTCACCTGCAGCGGGCCGAGAGCCTGGCGACCCTGGCGGGAGGCGTCGCACACGACTTCAACAACCTGCTGGTCGGGATGCAGGGCTGGGCCAGCATCGCCCGCAGCAGTCCGGGCGACGTCGACCTCGTCGACCATGCACTCGGCCAGATCATGGAGGCGAGCACCCGGGCGGCCGAACTCGCGCGCGCGATGCTCGCCTACAGCGGCCGCGGCAGCGTCGAACTGACCAGCGTCGACCTCAACGAACTCGTCGCCGGGATGACCCGCCTGTTGCGGTCGAGCGTGTCGCCCAAGACCCGACTCGAACTCGAACTCGCCGATGAGCTGGCCCGGGCGCGGGCCGACGCGAGCCAGCTGCGCCAGGTCCTGATGAACCTCGTGATCAACGCGGCCGAGGCCATCGGCGACGACACCGGCACGATCAGTGTCGGCACCGCGTTGGTCCACGTCGGCGCGGGCAGGCACGTCGATCGGTCCAGCGCGAACCTGCCGGTCGGCGAGTACCTCGCCATCTGCGTCACGGACGACGGGCCGGGCATCGGCGAGGCTGTCCTCGACCGCATCTTCGAACCCTTCTTCAGCACCAAGTTCGCCGGCCGCGGACTCGGGCTGGCCGCATCGGCCGGGATCATGGCCGCACACGGCGGCGCCATCGAGGTCGAGGGCCGGCCCGGCCTCGGTGCCCGCTTCCGGGTCCTGGTGCCCCTGCCGGGCGGGGTGCGGCTGTGAGCGCGCCCGACGCCACGGTCCTGCTCGTCGACGACGACGACATGGTCCGCCTGGTGACCGCGATGTTGCTCCGCCGCGGTGGCTACGAGGTCGTCGAGGCCGTCAACGGCCACGACGCCGTCGCGCGGTTCGAGCAGGACCCGGACCGGTTCGACGCGGTGCTGCTCGACGTGATGATGCCGGTCATGACCGGGCACGAAGCGTTCCCGAGGTTGCGCGCACTCGACCCCGAACTGCCGATCGTGTTCTTCAGCGGGTTCGACCAGAGCGAGATCGCCGAGCACCTGTCCGGGGCCACGGCCCACACGGCGTTCCTGCCCAAGCCCTACGACAACGACGCGCTGTACGCGGCGATGGCCACGGCGGTCCGCGAACGCAGCCGCTGACATCCCGGCGCGCGTCAGTCCGGGTGCCCGATCGCCTCGTCGTCGGAGCCGAACTGGCGCGGCGCCCCGGAGAGGACGCCGTCGACGTTGGTGAACAGCGCGCCGATGTGCATGCCCTCGCCGTCGATGGTGATCTCGCGGATGTCGTGGTCGTGGGCCGAGCCGCGCATCTTGAGCACCGAGAGGGCGCGCCGGACCTGGCCCTGGATCTCGACGTAGCGCAGCAACACGATCGCGTCGGTGAGCGTCGAGATGTGCGACTCGGTCACGGATGCCCCGCCCATCAGGCTCGGCGTGGTCGCCGTGTACAGGCCGGTGACCTGGCGGTCCTTGAGCAGCGAGGTGATCCCGATCACGAAGTGACGGAACCCGCGCCGGGTGGAGGCGCGCTCGAGTGCGGACAGCGAATCGAGCGCGAACCGGTGTGGCTCGAAGTCGCGGATGGCGTCGCTGATCTTGACCAGGTGCTCCTCCAGCGAGGCCGTCTCGGGGTAGGCGGCGACGATCTGCAGTTGGCCGTCGCGTTCCATCTGCTCGTAGTCGACGCCCCAGCCCCTGGCGTTGCGGATCAGTTGCGCGCGGCTCTCCTCGAAGGCGAACAACAGGCACCGCTCGCCGTTGCGGGCGCCGCCCTTCAGGAACTCGGTGACCATCAGGGTCTTGCCGGTACCGGTCGCACCCGACACGAGGGTGATCGAGTCGCGGAAGGGGCCGCCACCGGTCATGGCGTCCAGTTCGCTGTTGCCCGAGTCGATCCGGTCGGCACGCGACTGCAGGTCGGTCAGCGCCGAGTCGGCCAACGGCAGGGCGACGATGCCGCGGTCGTTGATGATCGCGAACGGGAACTCGCCCTTGCGGTGGGTGGTGCCGCGGAACTTCAGGATCTGCATGGTGCGGCGTGCCGCCTCGTCCTCGAGGATGTTGCGCAGCACGACCACGTCCTCGGCCACGAACTCCTCGACGCCCCACCGGCTGACGTCGCCGTACTCCGTGGTCCGCTCGACGGTCATCAGCGACGTGACGCCGAGGTCGCGCAGCGCGCGGACGAGGCGCCGCAGTTCGCGCCGCACCCGGCCGCTGTCGGAGAACTCGCTGAAGACCGCGCCGAGGGAGTCCACCACCACGCGGGTCGCGTCCACCGCCTCGACGGCGCGCGTGATACGGGCCATCAGTGCACCGAAGTCCCAGGCGTCGGCCATGGTCGCGTCCTGCGCGGGGTCGGGCGAGGCGTCGACGAAGCGCCACTTGCCCGCCTGCTCCCACGCCTCGATGTCCCAGCCGAGCGAGATCAGGTTGCGCCGCAGGTCGAGCGGGGTCTCCTCGAAGGTCACGAAGACGCCGGACTCGTCGAAATCACGGATCCCGCAGGCGAGGTACTGCGACGCGAACAGGGTCTTGGCCGCGCCGGCCGATCCCGCGACGAGGGTGGTGCGCCCCTCCGGGAGGCCGCCGTGCGCCATCGCGTCGAAGCCGGGGATCCCCGTGGAGATCTTGCGGACGGGGCTGATTGCCATGGGAGGTGTCCATCGGCGGGAGCGGCGGCACCGTGCGACCCTCGCAAGTGCATCCCGTTCGCCGGCCGGCACCGTAGACGCTCACCGGCGTACCGGACCCGGCCCGCCGGACGGCGGGGTGCCTACACGGGCAGGCCATCCAGTCGGCCGCCGGCGATCGCGGTGGCCAGCGAGGGCGCCAGCGGTGCTCGCGGCACCAGCACCGCCTGCAGGGCGTGGTAGAGGTCCGGCTTTCCCGACCACACGCCGGCCGCCGGACGGTTCTCGGTGTCGAGTTCGTGGTGCCACGAGCCGCCCGACCGGTCGACGAAGCAGGACTCGGCGTGCGCCCACCAGGCGCGGAAGTGCTCGCCGTAGCGCGTGTCGCCCGTGGCGCGCTGCAACGCCGCGGCCGCATTGATCGCCTCGCACACGACCCAGTGCAGACGCTGCCGCGCGACCGGGCTGCCGTCCCAGTCGGTGGTGTAGACGAAGCCCGGAGCGCCGTCGACCTGCCACCCGTCGGCGACCGCCCGGTCGAACAGCGAGGCGGCATCGCTGCACGCCTGGCCGCCGTCGCCTCCCAGGGCGGCATCGAGGTGCAGCGCGAGACGTGCCCACTCGAAGGCGTGCCCGACCGTGGCGCCGTAGGGGCGGAAGGGATGGTCGGGGTTCGCGCGGTTGTAGTCGAGCAGTGGACGCCATGTCGGGTCGAAGTGTTCTGGCAGCCGCCAGCCGTGGCCGCCGGCGACGCCGTGGACGAAGCGGTGCACGATGCGTTCGGCACGATCCAGCCAGCGCCGGTCGCCGGTCACGTCGGCCGCCGCGAGGTAGGCCTCGACCGTGTGCATGTTCGCGTTGGCGCCGCGGTACTCCTCGAGCAGCTCGAAGGACGGGTCGAGGTAGGTGTCGACCACGACACCGTCGTCCTCGTCCCAGAAGTGCCGTTCCTGGACGTCGAGGGCCTCGGCGAGCAGGACCTCGACGCCGGGCCGGCCCGCGACGACCGCCGAAGACGCCGCGAGGACCACGAAGGCGTGCTCGTAGGCCCCCTTGGTCGACGTCGAGGGCCCGTCGGGGCCGACCGCGGCGTACCAGCCACCGTGGTCGGTGTCGCGAAACCGTCCGGTCAGGGCCGCCACCCCGTGGTCGACCAGGTCGGCGGCGCCCTCGAACCCGAGCAGGTGCCCGAGCGCGTACACGTGGGTCATGCGGCAGGTGATCCACAGTTCGACGTCGCGGTCGAGGTCCGCCGTGCCGTCGTCGCCGAGCCACGCGAACCCGCCCGCGGGGTGGCGCCCGGCCAGCCCGAAGCGCAGCAGCCGCTCGGCCTCGGCCTCGAGCCTCGCGACGTCGGGCGGTCCGCTCACGGTCACGCCGGCGCGAACCCGAGCAGCGACGGCAGCACGGTGCCGAACAGGTAGCCGGCGACGCCGGCGACCGCGGCCAGGGACAGGATCTCGAGCCCGGACACGAACCAGTTGCGCTGGGTCCAGCGCGCCTTCGCCGCGCCGATCGCGAACAGCACCAGGCCGGTCAGCGCCGTGGCCCACGCCAGGGCCGTGATCCCCTCGGTGAGCAGGAAGGGCGCGACCGGTGCGATCGACCCGGCCGCGAACGAGGCGCCCATCACCAGGGCGCCGCGCAGCGGCGAGCCCGACGTGTCGTCCTCGATCTGGGCGGCCAGGCCGAGTTCCTTGGCCACCATGGTGGCCAGCAGCGAGTCCGGGTGCCGGGCGATGAGGCCGGCCGTCTGCCAGGCGTCGTCCTCGGGCATCCCCTCCTCCATGAACAGCCAGGCGACCTCGGCCTCGGACTCGTTCGGCCGCTCGATCACCTCCTGGCGCTCGTCGTCGACGTGCCACTGATAGATCTCGTCCTGGCTCTTCGAACCCATGTACTCGCCGATGGCCATCGAGAACACGCCGGCGATCGCCGAGGCGAGTCCGGCGATCAGCACGGACCGGTTGTCACTGGACGCGCCGGCCACGGTCGCCACGACGGCGAGGGTGGAGACCAGGCCGTCCTGGGCACCGAAGACCAGTTCCCGGACCTCGCCGAGGACGGACACACGGCGGCGTTCGACCGCGATGTGTTCGGCGATGGCGTCCAGCGGCAGGTCGCGGGCCGGGACGTCGGGGTCGATCTCGTGGAGCGACACGGGGTGCCTTTCACAGGGGCGTCGGCGTTGTATCCGGCGCCGTTGGGGCCTTCAAGCCAGGTTCGGCTGCCCTTCGGCGTCCTCGAGTCCGGCGGCGTCGTAGAGGTAGTGGGGTCCACTGCCGCGGCCGGCGGCGGCGTCGGCGGGGTTGCGCAGCCCGCAGGTCGCCAGCGACAGACAACCACAGCCGATGCAGCCCTCGAGCTGGTCGCGCAGGGCCTCGAGCAGGCGGATCCGCTCGTCGAGCATCGGCCGCCACGCCGCCGACAGCCGCTGCCAGTCCTCCTGGCTCGGCCCCTGCTCCTCGGGCAGCGTGTCGAGCGCCTCGCGGATCTGCTCGAGGCTGAGCCCCACCCGCTGCGCGACGCGGATGAACGCCAGTCGTCGCAGGACATGCCGCGGGTAGCGGCGGTGCCCGGCCGTGGTCCGTCGCGATCGCACCAGCCCCTTCTGCTCGTAGAAGTGCAGCGTCGACACCGGGACACCCGACCGCTCGGCGACCGCCCCGACCGCCAGCTCGTCCGCCATCGCACACCTCCGGAAGGCCCTCGACCTTACTCGAGGTCGGGTGGCCGGGCGGGGAGCCCTACATTCGCGGCCACCTCGACGAAGGAGCAGCATGCGCGCCGTGGTCCTCGATGGCGCCGGAGGCAACGAGGTCGTACACGTCCGTGAGCGGCCCGACCCCGTCCCACAGGGCACCGAAGTCGTCGTCGCCGTCCGCCACGCCGGCCTCAACCCCGCCGACATCCTCCAACGGCGCGGTCACTATCCCGCGCCGCCCGGCTCACCCGCCGACGTCCCCGGACTCGAGGTCGCCGGCGAGGTGGTCGTCGTGGGCGAGCGGGTCCGCCGCTGGCAGCCCGGCGACCGGGTCTTCGGCATCGTCGGCGGCGGCGGGCTGGCCTCGCGGGTCCTGGTCGACGAGTCCAACCTGGCTCCGGTACCCGACGTCCTCGACGACGCCGAGGCCGCCGCGGTCCCCGAGGCCTTCCTGACCGCACACGACGCGCTGCGCACCCAGGCAGCGCTGTGTCCCGGCGAGTGGGTGCTGGTGCAGGGCGCGACGGGCGGCGTCGGGACCGCCGCGTTGCAGGTCGCCGCCGCGTGCGGCGCCCGCACCATCGGGGTCACGCGCTCGGCCGAAGGGCGCGAGCTGATCGTCTCGCTGGGTGCCGTTCCCGTCGACGACGCCGACTTCGTGGCCCAGGTCCGCGAGGTGACCGGTGGCGCCGGTGCAGACGTGGTGGTCGAACTCGTCGGCGCACCGCACGTCCCCGGCGACCTCGAGGTCCTGGCCACCGGCGGGCGGGTCGTGGTCGTGGGCGTCGGCGCCGGTTCGAAGGTCGAGGTCCCGCTACTGGCGTTGATGGGCAAGCGGGCCCGCCTGATCGGGACGGTGCTGCGGGCCCGGTCGATCCCCGAGAAGGCCGCCGTCGTGGCCGCGTTCGAACGCGAGGTGCTGCCGCATCTCGCCAGCGGAGCGGTGCACCCGATCGTGGACGCGGTCTACCCGGCCGAGGCGGTCCGTGACGCGTTCGACCACCTCGAGACGCCCGGCAAGGCCGGCAAGATCCTGCTCGAGTTCTGAGGCTGGGTCCCCTGTCTCCCCAGCCCAGGCCTGGTCGACGCCCGGCGTCTCAGGTGGCCAGTTTCACCGTGGCGGACCAGGTCAGCGCGTCGGCGTGGGCGCGCGCGAGCTGACGCGGCTCGAGGCCGAGCCGGCGGCCGCTGCGGACCAGGCGCTCCCACTCGGCCTTCTCGCTGGCCAGCTGCAACTCCAGCAGTTCGCGCAGCGGACCGTCGCCGTGTTCGAGTGCCCGACGGACGTCACCGTCGATCGGCAGCGCCTCGAGCGTGCCCGGGTCGAGCAGCCCGTCGGGGCCGAGCACGCTGAACATGCCCAGCGTGAACGCCTCGAGTCGCCGGTGGCCGCCGCGCAGTTCCTCGAGCAGTTCACAGCCGCGTGCCCGGGCGCTGGCCACCGCGACCAGTTCGCGCGGTGCCTCGCGGTTGGTCGACGACAACAGCAGCAGCCCGACCCAGCGCTGCACGGCGCGGACGCCGAGCAGGACCAGCCCGTGGTGGATCGACTCGACGTCCCGCCAGCCGCATGCGGCGTGGACGAGCCGCAGGAACCGGTCCGACAGCGTCAGGTCGGTGCGGATGAGCCGCTCCACCTCGGCGAGGTCGACCTCGGCCGAACCCAGGGCGCGCAGCAGCGCCAGGTGACCGGGGGCGAGCCCCAACGGCCGCATACCGCGCACGGCGCGGGGCCGGGTGAAGAAGAAGCCCTGCACGAGTTCGGCGCCGGCCTCGGTCAGGATCTCGAAACCGTCCGGGTCCTCGACTCCGGTGACCGCGACCCGGTGTCCCTGGGCCGCGAGCTCGCGCACCAGCGGCAGCGCGCCGCGCCACCCGTCGGTCGCGCGCACCTTGACGACGTCGGCGAGGTCGAGCAGCGGCCAGCGGGGATCGTCGGCGACGACATCGGCCAGCACGAGCCGGAACCCGGCCTCGCGGTGGCGCAGCATCGCCGTGCGCAGTTCGCCGAGCCGCCCGGCGCCACCGCTGATCTCGAGCATGAGCCCGAGCGTGGGCACGTCGAGCAGGGCGCCCTCGAACAGCAGCTCGACCGGGATCTCGATCCAGGCGTCCTCGCCGCCGGTGAGCTCGTTGAGGCCCATCGCCAGCACGCCGTCGACGAGCACCCGGGCCGCCGCACGGACGTCCTCGGCCGCCAGGGGCGGGCCGCTGTACTCCGACTCGGCCTCGTGGTAGAGCAACTCGTAGCCCACGACCTCGAGGTGTGCGTTCAGGATCGGTTGCCGGGAGACCAGGACCTCGCCCAACAGGTCGTGCATGTCGAAAGCTCCTCGGGCGTCTCGCGGGTCGGGCTCACGGGCGCATCGCCTCTGTAGCCCTATCGGCAGACGGTCCGGAAACTTTCGCCCTGGTCCGGCTCGGTCGGCCGGCCGAGCCTCCGGCGCGCACCAGGCCGCGCCGTGCGACATGCTCCGGGCATGACTTCCTCACCCACCCCCACGTCCGGCATCCTCCTCGACCTCGACGGCACGCTCGTCGACTCGGTCTACCAGCACGTCGTCGCCTGGCACGAGGCGTTCGTCGAGGCCGGCTACGACGTGCCGCAGTGGCGCATCCACGCCGGTATCGGCATGGGCAGCGAACGGATCGTCCCGTGGCTGCTCGGGGGCCACGTCGACGACGCCGAGGACCTGACCGCCGGGCACAAGCGGCGCTTCCTCGACCGGACCGACACGTTGCGTCGCACCGACGGCGCGCTGGAACTGATCGACGACCTCGAACGGCGCGAGGTGGCCTTCATCATCTCGACCTCGGCCGGCGCCGAGGAACGCAAGGCGCTCCTGGCCGTGCTCGGCCGCGAGGACCTGCCGTTCACCGACTCGAGCGGGGTCGACTCGTCCAAGCCGGCGCCCGACCTGCTGCTCGCCTCGTGCACCGAGGCCGGCATCGACCCGGCCAGGGCCATCATGATCGGCGACTCGACCTGGGACGCGCTGGCCGCCGGACGGGCCGGGATGCAGGCCATCGCGGTCCGCTGGGGCGGCTTCGGCGACGCCGCCCTGCTCGGCGCCGGCGCCAAGCGCGTCGTCGACGCCCCCCGCGACCTGGTCGGGCAACTCTGATCGCAGGGCCGGGTCCCGTATCTGGGCCGGGTCCCCCATCTCGCTCACTTCGTTCGCTCGGTGCCCCCCGGCCCGGCCGGGCGGGTCCCCTCTTCTGCCTAACCTCTGCACGCCCCCACCAGGAGTTTCCCCATGGCTGATGTGCTCGCGCCGGTCGACGACTGGCCGGTGGACACCGCGGCCGTGGGGGTCACCAACGCGGACGCGACGCTCGAGACCCGCGGCGCCGTCGACCAGGTGCTGCCGTTCGCGTCGGTCACCAAACCGTTGGCCGCCTACGCGGTGTTGATCGCCGTCCAGGACGGCGCGCTCCATCTCGACGAACCCGCCGGGCCCGAGGGCGCGACCGTGCGCCACCTGCTGGCCCACGCCTCCGGCCTCAACTTCGAGGGCGGGCCGCTGATCGGCGAGCCCGGCAGCCGTCGCGGCTACTCCAACTCCGGCTACGAGGTGCTCGGCGAACTCGTCGCCGAACGGGTCGGTGTCCCCTTCGGCGAGCACCTCGAGCACGAGGTCCTGGCCCCGCTCGGCATGCGCGACACGGTCCTGGACGGCTCGCCGGCCAAGGACGCACGTGGCACGGTGACCGACCTGCTCGCGTTCTGTCGCGAACTGCTCGACCCGACGCTCCTCGACGCCGAACTGCACGGCGCGGCCACGACCGTCGCGTTCCCCGGGCTCGACGGCGTGCTGCCCGGGCACGGCCGTCAGACACCCAACGACTGGGGCCTCGGCTTCGAGATCAAGGACGGCAAGGACCCGCACTGGACCGGGGACCGGCTGGCGGCCGCCTCGTTCGGCCACTTCGGCCAGTCCGGTTCGTTCATCGTGGTCGACCCGGACGCCGGGCTCGGGATCGTCTCACTGGCCGACCGCCCCTTCGGCGACTGGTCCCGCACCGCGTGGCCGCCGCTGATGGACGCGGTCGTCGACGCCTACGCCCGGTGAAGGTCCTGATCGCCGGGTGCGGCGACCTCGGGACCGAGACGGGCCTGCGCCTGCTGCGCGACGGCCACGACGTGGTCGGCCTGCGACGCGACCCGTCGGTCCTGCCCGACGGCTTCGGCCGCCTCGCC
>DATHUR010000165.1:0-7901 GCA_035462025.1 Egicoccus sp.
GTGTCCCCTTCGGCGAGCACCTCGAGCACGAGGTCCTGGCCCCGCTCGGCATGCGCGACACGGTCCTCGACGGCTCGCCGGCCAAGGACGGGCGTGGCACGGTGACCGACCTGCTCGCGTTCTGCCGCGAACTGCTCGACCCGACGCTCCTCGACGCCGACCTGCACCGCGAGGCCACGACCGTCGCGTTCCCCGGGCTCGACGGCGTGCTGCCCGGGCACGGCCGTCAGACGCCGAACGACTGGGGCCTCGGCTTCGAGATCAAGGACGGCAAGGTCCCGCACTGGACCGGCGACCGGCTGTCGGCCGCCTCGTTCGGCCACTTCGGCCAGTCGGGTTCGTTCATCGTGGTCGACCCGGACGCGGGGCTCGGGATCGTCTCGCTGGCCGACCGTCCCTTCGGCGACTGGTCCCGCACGGCGTGGCCGCCGCTGATGGACGCGGTCGTCGACGCCTACGCCCGGTGAAGGTCCTGATCGCCGGATGCGGCGACCTCGGGACCGAGACGGGCCTGCGCCTGCTCCGCGACGGCCACGACGTGGTCGGCCTGCGACGCGACCCGTCGGTCCTGCCCGACGGTTTCGGCCGCCTCGCCGCCGACCTCGGCGCTCCCCTGCCGCCGCTGCCGGGGGACGTCGACGCCCTGGTCTTCGCGGCCGCACCGGGCGAGCGCTCCGTCGCCGCCTACCGGCGCGTCTACCTCGAAGGGCTGCGCGGGGTGCTCGACGGACTTCGCGCCGCCGGTGCTGCGCCCCGCCGGGTGCTGTTCGTGTCCAGCACGGCCGTGTACGGCGTCACCGACGGCTCCTGGGTCGACGAGAACACGCCGGCCGTGCCGACCAGCGAGACCGGCCGGGTCCTCCGCGCCGCGGAACTGGCGCTGCTCGACGGCCCGTTCCCCGCGACGACGTTCCGGCTGACCGGGATCTACGGGCCGGGCCGGACGCGCCTGGTCGACCAGGTCCGCGCGGGCGAAGCGGTGGCGCCCGATCCGCCGGTCCACGCCAACCGCATCCACCGCGACGACGCCGCCGAGGCCATCGTCCACCTGCTCACCCGGGTCGCCGAACCGGACGCGATCTACCTCGGCGTCGACCACGCACCGGTCGACCGCGGCGAGGTCGTGCGCTGGCTCGCCGACCAGGTCGGCGCGCCGACGCCGGCCCGTGCCCCCGACCGCCGTTCACGGGGCGGCGACAAGCGCTGCCGCAACGACCGCCTGCTCGCGACCGGGTTCACGTTCGCCCATCCCACGTATCGCGAGGGCTACGCCGCCGTGCTGCGCGGCGAGGGCGTGCGTCACCCCTGAGCGCCCCGCGGGTCCGCGGGCAGCAGCCCACGCCGGAACGCCTCACCGACCGCCGCCGCCCGGTCGTTGACCCCGAGCTTGGCGTAGGCGCGCAGCAGGTGGGTCTTGACCGTCGCCTCGCTGATGAACAGCGCCGCGGCGATGTCGCGGTTGGTGGCGCCATCGGCGATCAGGGCCACGATCTCGAACTCCCGCGCGGTCAACTCGTCCGGCGCCGGATCCCGAACCCGGCCGAGCAACTGGGTCGCGATCGGCGGCGAGAGCACCGTCTCGCCGCGGGCGGCGGCGCGTACGGCGCGGAACAACTCGTCACGCGGGGCGTCCTTGAGCAGGTAGCCGGTGGCCCCGGCGTCGATGGCGGCCAGGACGTCGCGGTCGTCGTCGTAGGTGGTCAGTACCAGGACCTTCGCGCGGGCGCCGCGTTCTGCCAGGTCCCGGATCGCCGACACGCCGTCGCCACCGGGCATGCGCAGGTCCATGAGCACGACGTCGGGGTCGTGCGTCAGGGCGCGCGCGACGGCCTCGGGTCCGTTCGCGGCCTCGCCGACGACCTCGATGCCGGCCTCGGCCGCGAACATGCCTCGCAGCCCGTCGCGCACGACGGGGTGGTCGTCGACGATCAGCAGGCGGATGGGGGCCTCGCCGGCGGGTCGGTCAGGCATCGCTGGCCGCCACCGTCCACGACTGGTCCGCCGCTGCCGACAGTGGCACGACGACCTCGACCACCGTGCCGCCGTCGGGGCTCGGCGCCACCTCGCAGGTACCACCGAGTTCGGCGACACGTTGCCGCATGGATGTCAGGCCGTAGCCGGCCGGGCCGGCAGGGTCGGCGACGAACCCGACCCCGTCGTCGGCGACCCGCAGGCGGACGTCGTCGCCGTCGCAGGTCAAGGCGACCTCGACCCGGGATGCCCGCGCGTGCTTGGCGACGTTGGCGAGTGCCTCCTGGACGACCCGCAGCAGACCGACCTCGACCGGCAGCGGCAGGGACGTGCACGGCCCGGCGAACGCCGGGCCGACCGGGACGCCGTGCAGGTCGGCCCAGTCGGCGGCGACCTGCTCGAGCGCGTCGGGCAGCCGGCCCCGGTCGAGCAGTCCAGGTCCGAGCGCCTGGACCGAGCGACGCGCCTCGGCGAGGCTGGTGCGTGCCAGGTCGCCGGCCCGGTCGAGGTGGCGCCGGCGGCTCGCCTCGTCGGCGCGGTTGTGGTCGGCGGCCTCGAGTTGCATGATGATGCCGGTCAGACCCTGTGCCAGCGTGTCGTGGATCTCGCGGGCCATCCGCCGCCGCTCGTCGAGCATCCCGGCCTCGCGGGCCTGCTCGAGCAGTTGCGCGTGCAGGCCCTCGTTCTCGGCCAGGGTGGCCTCGAGGTCGCGGACCATCTTCTGACGGGCGCGGTCGACCTCGAACATCTTCTCGCTGGAGAACAGGCCGAGCCCGATGACGAAGGTCTGGACGAGGAACACCAGCACGAAGCCGACGGCGCTGCCGACGTCGCGCGGGATCCCGCCCCACGTGACGAACAGGATCGCGAACGACGACGCGCCGGTGCCGAGGAAGACCGTCCAGCGCGGGCGCAGTACGGCCGCGTGCAGGAACCCGGTGATGGCGAACACGAAGAACACCATCTCGCGCCGCATCAGCAGCACGGCGAACAGCAGCAATCCCGCGAAGTAGACCCACCCGTGGACGGGGTGGTCGCTTCGCGGCGGACGCGCCGTGGTGTGCATCGCGGCGACCCAGATCGCAGCGCCGAGTGCGATCGCCACGGTCGTCGCCCGCGTGGCCACCGGCCCGGGGGTCACGGCCGCCAGCGCCGCGCACAGGGCCAGGCTCCCGTGCGGGAACCAGCGGTCGACGTGCATGTACCACCGCTCCCAGACGGACGCCGGGTCCGGGGACGCGTCACTCACGGGCCACCACCTCCTCGACGGACCGCGTCGACCGGGGTCACTCCCAGCGGAACAGCCGGGCGGCGACCGCCGCGGCCACGACGGCACAGACCGCCAGGACCAGCAGGCTAGAGGCGGTGGGTGCGCCGACGAACCAGGCCCGCTGCATCGCATCCACGGCGGCCCCACCGGGGCTGTAGTCGCTGATGGTGCGCATCAGGTCCGGCATCGCCTCCCGCGGGAACCACAGCCCCGCCAGCACCATGATCGGCAGCCACACCAGCGGCGACACGGCGTTGGCCACGCTGGCCGTCGGCGCCACCGCGGCGAGGATCATGCCGAGCGCGAACAGCGCCGCCGGCGCCAGCACCAGCGTCGCCAGCACCCCGCCCCAGCTGGCCGGTGGGCGGACGTCGTAGACCGCGATCGCGGCCACGACCGCGCCGAGCGAGGCGACCAGGGCGAACAACAGGTTGGCCAGCAGGCTGGCCACCAGCAGCGGCGTCGGGCCGACCGGGGTGAGACGCAACCGGCGGAGCACGCCCTGCTCGCGGTAGCCGACCAGGATGGACGGCGCGGCGCTGATCCCCGAGAACACGAACGCGAGCACCAGCACGATCGGGAGGTACAGGTCGATCAGCCGGCCACCGTTGAGGTCGGGGTCGGGGTCGGTGAAGCCCGGGATGAGGCCGAGGACCACCAGCAGCAGGGCCGGGAAGACCAGGTTGAAGCCGACGACCGCCCAGTCGCGCAGCAGCAGTCTCGTCTCGACCAGGGTGAGGCGTGCAACGGTGCTCATCGGTCTTCCTCCGGGGTCGCGTCGGCGCTCGGGTCGTGACCGGTGAGCGCGACGAACGCGTCGTCGAGGTTGCGCTGGTCGATACGCAGGCCGCGCGCCACGATGCCGGCACGAGCCAGCAACGCGGTGACGGCGTGGACGACCTCGCCGTTGCCGGTGACCACGACCTGGTCGCCGCGACGATCGACACCGGTCACCTCGGGCAGTGCGCGCAGCGCGGCGTCGTCGAGGGTCTTGGACGGCACGAAACGCAACTGCTGCTCGCCACCGACCCGGTCGATCAGGCCGGCCGGGGTGTCGAGCGCGACCACCCGGCCGCGGTCGAGGACGGCCACGCGATCGCACAGACGCTCGGCTTCCTCCATGAAGTGGGTGACGAGCACGATCGTGACCCCGCGGTCGCGGATCGTCTCGACCAGCCGCCAGGTGTCGCGCCGGGCCTGGGGGTCGAGGCCCGTGGTCAACTCGTCGAACACGGCGACCCGCGGGCGGCCGATCAGCGCGAGGGCGATCGCCAGGCGCTGCTGCTGTCCGCCGGACAGCTTGCGGAAACGGACGCGACGGTGCTCGGCGAGTCCGAGCAGATCGAGCAGATCGTCCGCGTCGGCGGGGTCGTCGTAGAACGAGGCGAACATCGCCAGCGCCTCGCCGACCTCGAGATTGCCCTGGACCTTGCTGTCCTGCAGTTGTGCGCCGAGCAGGCGTCGGACATCGGTGCCGTCCCGCAGTGGGTCGTGCCCGAGGACGCGCACCGTGCCGTCGTCGGGGGTGCGCAGTCCCTCGATGCACTCGACCGTCGTGGTCTTTCCGGCCCCGTTCGGTCCGAGGATCCCGAAGATCTCGCCCTCGTGCACAGCGAACGAGACGTCGTCGACGACCGTTCGGTCCCCGTAGCGCTTGCGCAGGTCTGTGACCTCGATGACGGCCATGCCGGTCTCCTGTGGTCCGCGCCCACGGCGGGCGGGATCGGAGACGACTGTCGCCCGGCCTCGCGGCGACGGCATCGGCCGGGAGGTGCGACCGCAGCCGCCGGTCGGCCGAACCCCGCGTCAGCCGATCGGTTGACGCGCGTCGCTCAGTCCGCAGGTGGCAGCGCCGCGGCGTCGGGTGCGATCTCCCCGGTCTGGACCTTCCACAACGTGGCGTAGCGCCCGTCGGCGGCGACGAGTTCGTCGTGGGTGCCGGCCTCGACGACCTCGCCGGCGTGCAGGACGTGGATGCGGTCGGCGTGGCGGATGGTCGAGAGCCGATGGGCGATGACGATCGTGGTCCGGTCCCGGGACACGCGGGCCAGGGAGCGCTGGATGGCGGCCTCGGTCTCGTTGTCGACGGCCGAGGTCGCCTCGTCGAGGACCAGGACCGGCGGGTCGCGCAGGATCGCCCGCGCGATCGACAGCCGCTGCCGCTGCCCGCCCGAGAGCTTCTGTCCGCGCTCGCCCACCACGGTGTCGTAGCCCTGCGGCATCGCCTCGATGAACTCGGCCGCCTCGGCCAGTTCGGCTGCCGCCCGGGTCTCGTCGTCGGTGGCGTCGGGCCGGCCGTACACGAGGTTCTCGCGCACGGTGCCGTGGAACAGGAACACGTCCTGGCTGACCAGGCCGATGGCGGCACGCAGGTCGTCGAGTTGCAGGTCGCGCAGGTCGTGCCCGTCGAGTCGGACGGCGCCGCCGGTCACGTCGTAGAGCCGCAGCAGCAGCTTGACGACGGTCGACTTGCCCGCACCCGTGGCGCCGACGACGGCGTGCGTCTGGCCGGCGGGCACGTGGAGGTCGATGCCGTGCAGCACCTCGTCGCCGGTGGCGTACGAGAACCGGACGCCCTCGAAGTCGACGTCGCCGCGCGGGTCGGGCAGCGGCGTGTCACCGCCGACGATGTGATGCGGTTCGTCGAGCAGGTCGAGCACCCGCCGTGTCGATGCCATTGCGCGCTGGTACTGGTCGAGCACCTCGCCCAGTCGGGTGAGCGGCCACAGCAGGCGCTGCACCATGAACACCATCAGCGTGTAGACGCCGACCTCCATGGTGCCGTCGAGGGTGCGCAGCCCGCCGAGCAGCAGGATGGCGGTGAAGCCGGCCAGGATCGGCATCCGGATCAGCGGGACGAACGCGGCCGACAGCCAGATCGCCCGCCGGTTGGCCTGGCGGTAGTCCTCGGACTCGCGCTCGATCCGGGCGAGCTCGCGCCGCTCGGCGCCGAACGCCTTGATCGTGGCGATCCCGCCCAGGGCGTTGCCGAGCGACCCGGTCAGGACCCCGACGCGTGAGCGGATGTGGGCGTACCTCGGGGTGAGCGTGCGCTGGAAGCGGACCGATCCCCACACGATCAGTGGCACGGGCAGCACGGCCAGGAACCCGATGCCGGGCGCGTAGGCGATGTAGGTCCCGCCGATGACCAGGACGGACACGGCGATGTGGATCAGCAGCAGCATCCCGTGGTCGAGGAACCGCTCGAGTTGGTTGACGTCGTCGCTGAGGATCGCCATCAGCCCGCCGGTGCTGCGGTCCTCGAACGCCGCCAGGTCGAGGCCCTGGACGTGCTCGTAGGCGTCGATGCGCAGTTCGTGTTCGATGGTCTGGGCGAGGTTTCGCCACTCGACGTCGGCCCAGTAGTCCGTCGCGGACTCGAGCACCCAGACCACGACCGTGAGGATGGCGACCACGACGAGCTGGTCCCGCTTCGACGACAGGCCGAACCATTGGCCGATCAGCGAGTTCTCACCGGCGGCGACCACGTCGACGGCCATGCTGATCAGGTACGGCGGTGCGATGTCGAACAGGGTGTTGAGCACCGAGGCGACCGTGGCCACGACCGCACGCCCACGGCGGTGGCGGGCGTAGCGCCACAGGCGCAGCAGCTGACTGGCGCCGGGGCGCGACGGGGCGGTCGAGGATGCGGACACGGGCTGCGACCAGGCGGGAGACGGGGGTGGCGCCGTACGGCGCGCGAGCGGCCCAGCTTACGACCATTGGGCGGTCCAGCTGCCCGCCCCACGACCACCAAGGTCAGCCGTCGATGGGATGTCGGCGCAGCGGCGGGTCGCCACGGGCGGTGTGGCGGCCGCGTCGGACCGTGACGGTCGCGTCGGAGGTCATCGACAGTTTCCAGCGGCCCTCGGTGACCGCCATGTGATGCCGACGGCACAGACACACCAGGTTGGCGACCGTGGTCGGGCCGTCCTTGTTGCGCGGCACCACATGATGCAGATCGGTCCAGGCTGCCGGGGCGCGACAGCCCGGGAACCGACAGCCCTGATCGCGGGCAACGACCGCACGGCGCACCCGGGCCGGGATCTGGGAGGTCGGCGCCGAGATCCCCAACACCTGATGTCCGTCGACCAGCAGCACCTGCAGGTCCGCATCGCTGGAAAGCCGTCTGATCGCGTCACGGGTCAACGCCGGCGGTGAGCCGGGCAGCCGCCACAACAACCGGGCCCGCCGTGCCCGCTCGGAGCCACCGACCAGATCGGCCACATCGGCCACCACCAGCATCGTGGGCCGGGCACGCACAATCGTGCCATCGCCACGCCGGCCGGCCAGGAACGCCTCGGCCAGCCGCACCAACCCATCCGCCAACTGCCGCGCCCGCGGCCGATCGAACCCGACCTCCACCGGATCATCCTCGGCCGCCTCGTCGGACGTGTCGGGGCGGGTCGTGTCGGTGGCGGCCGCACTCGGGTCGGTGGGATCGACAGGATCAGTGGGGTCGAGGGCATCGGCGGTGACGTCACGCTCACCGGTCGGCGCCGCGGAGGCGGCGGCCAGGGCTTCGAGCAGCACCGCGCCGTCCTCGGCAGGCAGATCGAAATTGCCACGTACCCCACCGTCGAACGATTCCTGCACGTGCAGGTAACGGCGCTGCTGGCGCGCCACCGTCCGCTTGCGCTCGAGGTCCTCACGTAGCCCG
>DATHUR010000166.1:0-6820 GCA_035462025.1 Egicoccus sp.
GGCCGCCCACACGGGCGGCCTCGACCTGTTTCCCGCCGGGTGTCGCCGTGCGTCAGCCTCGTCTACCGTCACCGTCCCGATCAGGAGTCCACCGCCGTGCCACAGGGTCAACCCCCCGCAGGTCGCGGTCGCGACGCCAAGCCCTTCCGGGCTCCGGGCGGTCCGCGCGGCGATCGATCGGGCCGTGCTGCGCCGCGGCGCGACCGTGACGACGTCGACGACGGTCGCTCGCTCGGCGCACCCACGGGTCCCCGGGTCCCGGTCGGACTCGACCGAGCGAAGTCGAAGGCGGGTGCGCCCCCGCGCCCGGGCCGCGACACCACCGCCCCTGCACGTCCGCAACTGCCCGAGGACGAACAGCCGCAACTACCGAAGCACGTCCGTCGCGACATCGACCGGGTGATCGGCAAGAACCGACGCGGTGCCGACATCGCGCTGGCGCTCAGCATCGGCGCGGCCGCGATCGACGAGGACCGCATCGACGTGGCCCTGCCGATGCTGGCCTGGGCCAAGCACGAAGCGCCCCGGATCGCCGCCGTCCGCGAGGCCTACGGGGTCGCGCTCTACCTCGACGAGCAGTTCGCGGGTGCCCTCAGCGAACTGCAGGCCTACAAGCGCCTGACGGGCCGCGTCGACCAGAACCACCTCATTGCCGACGCGCTGCGCGCCCTCGGCCGTGAGGTCGACCGTGTCGTGGACGCGGCGGCCGAACTCGTCAACGCCGACGACGCGCCCGAGGATCGGCGCGCGGAGGCGGCCATCGTGTGGGCCTCGGCCCTGGCCGATGCCGGCGATGTCGGCGCCGGACGGGCGGTGCTGCGCAACTTCTCGTCCCGCCACGGCGGGGGCGACGGCGAACACCTGCTGCGGGTCGCCTACGTCGCCGCCGAACTCGCGGCCCGCGACGGCCGGCCCGACGAGGCACGGGTCGAGTTCGAACGGATCCTGGTCGCCGATCCGGACTACCTCGACGTCGAACAGCGACTGGCCGACCTCGACGGCTGAGCCCGGCCGGTCAGCCGACCGGCGTCAGGGTGCCCGCGTCGCGCCGCTGGAAGTAGCGCAGCATGCCGGCCGCGTTCGAGGTGTAGCCCGAGAGCAGTTCGATCCGGCGCTCGGCGTCGGGATCGTCGGGGACCCGCTCGGCCTCGAACTCCGTGGAGAAGCGGTGTCGCAGCGTCTCGGCCACGTGATCGAGTTCGGTGCCCGTCGGGCCGCCCGCGATGGCGTGGCGATAGGCCGACTCGGCCGTCGCCGCCCACAGCCTCAGGCGCTCGTCGGCCTCGGCGAGCGCCTCGTCGGGCGGGTCGACCGGTCCGTAGTGGGCGAGGTAGACCCGCGAGGGCTCGCGCTCGCGGTACCGCGCGAGCGAGGCGAGAGCGGCCTCGAGGTGGAAGTCCGCAGGCGGTGTCGCCGGCCGGATGTGGGTCATGCCCGGAAGCTTCACACCGACCGAGTCGCCAGAGAAGATCGCGCCCGTCTCGGAGTCGTGGACGCCCACGTGGTGCTTGGCGTGGCCTGGCGTGTAGAGCAGTTCGAGTTCGCGACCACCGCCCAGGTCGAGGCGGTCACCGTCGACCACGCCGCGCATCCGCTCGCGCTCGATCGGGGTGCATGCCCCGTAGACCTGGTCGTAGAGCGGGCCGTAGACCCGCTGTGACGAGGCGTTGAGTCGCTGCGGGTCGTGCAGGTGCGGTGCCCCGACGTCGCTGACCACGATCGTCGCGTTCGGAAAGGCCTGCGCCAGATCACCCGCACCACCGGCGTGGTCGAGGTGGATGTGGGTCAACACGACGTAGGCGAGGTCGTCGGGGTCGAACCCCATCGCCTGCAGTCCCGCGATGACACTGCCGATCGAGCGGGCCGGGCCGCACTCGATGAGCGCGGGACGCGGCGCCGCCAGCAGGAAGCCCGCGGTGACGGTGTGCATCCCGCCGGTGAGCGTGTCCAGTGCGATCACGCCGTCGTCGTAGCGCTCGGCGGGTGAGGGCGGGGGAGCGGCATCGCTCCCGCCCGCGGCAGAGGGCTCGTCGACGGGCATACGCGCGGCCTTTCCACAGCTTGCGGGCAGCCTAGTGAGCCGGGCTTCCCCCGACCCTCCTACCGTGCCGCGCGAGAGGTCGACGAAACGGGGGATCCCATGGGCACCACGTCCGCACCAGGGCGGGTCAACGAGGTACGCATCATCGGCAGGGCCAGCGGCACTCCCGAGCGCAAGACCCTGCCGTCGGGCGACGAGGTGGTGCTGTTCCGGGTGGTGGTGCCGCGGCCGACCGGTGGCGCGGACACGCTGCCGGTGTCGGTCGGCCCGGCACCGGTCGCGGGGCGGGCCGGGCCCGGCCAGGTCGGCCGCAGGCTGTTGGCACAGGCCGAGCGGACCGCGGCGGGGGACTGCGTCGAGGTGAGCGGCGAGTTGCGCCGACGCTGGTGGTCCACCGCGAGCGGCCGTACCAGCCGGATCGAGATCCGCGCCGCCAGCGTGACGGTCGTCGACGACGTCGATGCCGCCGTCTGATGCCGCTCACCGTTCGTCGGTCGCCTCGGGATCGTCATCCTCCTCGTCGGTCGGGTCGTCCTCGACCGGGACGCGGTCGCCGGGCAGGGCGACGTGGAGCAGGGCCTGGCCGGGCTGGACCAGCGGCAGCGTGGTCGCGCCGATGACGAAGCCCTCCTCGGCCGCCTCGTGGGTCGCGCGCTCCTCACCCAGCGGACTGACGGTCGACCACAGCGGTTGTCCGGGGTGCAGGTGGTCGCCGGCCGACACGTGCAACTCGAGCAGGCCGCCGCGTTCCGCGCGCAGCCACCGCGACTCGTGCAGGACCATGGGTGCCGCATGGGCCGGCGCCGGCGCGTCCTCGATCATCCCGAGGCGGTACAGCACGCGCAGGACGCCGCGGCTGGCCACGTCGATCGCGTCCTCGTCGAGGCGTAGCGGCCCGCCGCCTTCGTAGGTCAGCACCGACACGCCGAGATCGCCGGCGGTCTCGCGCAAGGAGCCGGGACGCAGGCGGGCGTCGAGGACGAACGGCGCGCCGAAGGCGACGGCGAGGTCGCGGGCCCGTTCGTCGCCGGTGTCGACGCGTACCTGCGGCACGTTGGTGCGGTGGTTGGCGGCGGTGTGCAGGTCGATCCCGACGTCGCTGCCGTCGATGACCTCGTCCACCAGCAACCGCGCGATCCGGGCGGCCATGGAACCGCCGTGCGCGCCGGGGAACGACCGGTTGAGGTCGCGACGGTCGGGCAGATAGCGCGACCCGATCTGGACGCCGAGCACGTTCACGATCGGAACGACGACGAGCACGCCGTCGAGGTCGACCGGATCGAGGGTGTCGAGCAGCGTCCGGCACACCGCGATGCCGTTGAGTTCGTCGCCGTGGACGGCGGCGGTCACGAACAGTCGCGGTCCGTCGCCCGTGCCGTTGAGCACCGCCATCGGCAGCGTCGTGCGGTCACCGGTGTAGGACTCGGACGCCGACGGGAACAGGTGACGGCGCTCGCCTGGCGCGACGCTGACACCGGCGACGCTGACCGGGCCGTTCACGGTCTGCGCGCCGCGCCGGGACCTGTGGCGATGTAGCCGTGCGCCGGGTCGACCAGACAGTGGTGTTCGAGCGTCAGCCGGCCGAGCAGCATGCGAAAGATCATCCCACTGCGGTCGGTGAGCGTGATGTCCGCGACGGTGTCGAGCGGTCCGCAGACGATGCGCGTGCGGACGACTGGGCGGCGCTCCGCCCGGGCGCCCGTGTCCTTGACCACCTTGTGTCCGACGACCGGCGCCTCGATGCGGTGGTGTTCGGGTGCGTCCCGGCGGCCGAGTACGACATCGAACTTCACCACGGGGAGGCGGCCGTCGTCGTGCTCGTGTTCGCCGATCTCCTCGAGTTCGGTGACGTGCAGGGCACTCGATCGTGCACCGGTGTCGAGCTTGCCGCGCAGTTGCAGGCCCCACTCGGGTAGGCGGACGTGCTCCTTCCAGCCCAGCACCGGCAGGTCCCGGCGGCCACGGGCGGCTGACACGACGGCAACTCCTCTGGTGATGGTCGCGGCAGGGTAGACGGGGCCGGGAGGCGGGACCCGGCAGGCGACCCGGTCAACGGCGCGGCCGGCGCGACGCAGGCAGGGGATGGAACGTCGTCTGGCCGTGTCGCAGGCGGCGCCGGTCCAACAGCAGGACCAGGACGAGGCCGGCGAGGAAGCCCGCGACGTGCGCCTCGTACGCCACGCCGTCGGCCACCGGGTTGCGCACGGCGAGGAACTGCATCCCGAACCAGCCGGCGAGCATCAGCCACGCGGGCATCACCACGATGGCCACGACCAACAGCATCGAGCGGATCCTCACGCGAGGGATGACCAGCGCGAGCAGGTACAGCGGGAAGGGCACAACGGTGAACACCGACGCGCGCGGGAACATCACGAGGTAGGCCCCGAGCACGGCGGCGATCGCGCCCGACGCGCCGACCAGCGGTGCGAGCGAGCCGGACCCGCCCACGGTGACGGCCACGTGCGCCGCGGTGGCCGCGAGGCCGCCGGCGAGGTAGAAGCCGACGAATCGGATCCGACCGAGGCGGTCCTCGACGTTGTTGCCGAACACCGCGAGGAAGACCATGTTGCCCACCAGGTGGGCCACGCCGCCGTGGAGGAACATGGCGGTGACCGCGGACGTCAGCACGCTCTTGTCGAGGCCGGCAACCGCACACGGTCCCAGCACCGCACCGAGGTCGCCCGGCGCGAGCGCCGCGCCCTGCATCAGCTCGCGCGGCACTGCCGCGTAGCGGTACAGGAACTGCGCCTCGGAGCAGCCGGCGAGGCTGGTCTGGTAGGCGAAGACCACCACGTTCAGGCCGACGAGGACCCAGGTCATCACGGCGCGTCTGCGCGTCGGGTTGACGTCGCCGATCGGCATCACGGCCGTCGACAGGCCGATCACAGCACGGCGCGCAGTCGCAGCAGGTCGGTCATCGACGCATCGAGCCGCACACGGTTGGTGGCGTAGGCCCGCGCGAACGGCAGGTCGCCGGAGACGATCTGCATCAGATCGTCGGACCGCACCGAGATCCGGATGTCCGCGCGTCGCGGGGGCGGCTCGTCGAGCACGACGACAGCGCCCCGACGCCACTCGGCGTAGCGCACGTAGTCGATGTCGGGGCAGCGGGCCTCGATGGTGCGCTGGTTGGGCAACAGGGCCCGCAGGTCGTCGTCGACGTCGCCGAGCCGGCCGAGCAGTTGCCACAGGACCGCGTCGACGTCTTCGGTCGTTGGCACCTGGCTGGACTCCCTGGATTCGGACGAACCGCTGGCGTACGTCACTCGACGCTAGCAGCGCGGGGTAGCGTCGAGGCGGGACCGTCCGACCGAGGAGCCCGCATGCGACGCCTCCTGCCCGACGTGCGGGACGAGACCCCGGCGGGGGTGTACGACGACCTCGTGCTGGCAGGCCCGGTGGGCGGGCGCAGCGGGGTCAGTCTGGGCATGGTCAGTTCCGTCGACGGCGGCGCGACCGTCGACGGACGGACCGCCGACCTCGGTGGCGAGGCGGACCAGGCGGCGTTCGGCGCCTTGCGCGCGGCGTCGGACGCGATCCTGGTCGGCGCCGGGACCGTGCTCGCCGAGGACTACGGCCCGGCGGCCGGCTCGACGGCCCGGCGCCGGCGGCGGCTCGAGAAGGGCCTGGCCGCCTCACCGCGCCTGGTGATCGTGAGCAACCGCCTCGGCATGGATCCGGCCGCACGGGTCTTCGGGGACCCGGATCGACCGCCACTGCTGGTCACCAGCCGGCAGGGCGCGTCCGCGCGCCCGGAGGTGGCGGCCCGGGGAGAGGTGCTGATCTGCGGCGAGCAACGGGTGGACCTCGGCGAAGCCCTGCGCGGCCTCGCCGCACGCGGGCTCGGCCGGGTGCTGTGCGAGGGCGGTCCCGGTCTCAACGCGAGCCTGTTCGCGCGCGACCTCGTCGACGAGCTGTTCCTGACGTTGGCCCCGACCCTGGTCGGCGGCGACGCCCCGCGCATCATCGCCCCGCTCGCCGAGCACACCCCTCGACCCCTGGAGCTGCTCGGACTCCGGGAGCACGCCGGAGAACTGTTGCTGCACTACCGCATCCGTCGCCCACCGGCCGATCGGCTGTAGGCCGCCACCCCGGGCGTGCTTGCTAGCCTGGGCGATCGGACCCGGATGGGGGACATGACCATGAACGACGCCCTGCAGCGCTACATCGAAGCCGCGACCGGCCTGAGCCAGGTGACGGCCAAGAAGGCGGAACGCATCGTCAAGGGAATGGTGCGCTCCGGCGAAGCTGCCGGTGACCAGGTCGGTGACCTGGTCGACGACCTCGTCGAACGCAGCGGCCGAAACCGCGAAGCCATCGTCGCGCTCGTCAAGGCCGAGTCCACCCGCGTCGTACGCAGCATGGGTCTGGCGACCAACAAGGAGATCGACCGTCTCCAGAAGCAGGTGGCCGACCTGAAGCGCAGCCTGACCCGTTCGGAGCGCGCGTCCTCCGGCTCGGCGACGACCGGGGCGTCCTCGGCGGCGACGAGCTCGTCGAAGAAGACGTCGAAGAAGACCGCCGCGAAGAAGACGGCGGCGAAGAAGACGGGCGCGAAGAAGACGGGCGCGAAGAAGACGGGCGCGAAGAAGACGGCGGCCAAGAAGACCGCCGCGAAGAAGACGGGCGCGAAGAAGACGGGCGCGAAGAAGACGGCGGCCAAGAAGACGGCGGCGAAGAAGACGGCGGCCAAGAAGACGGCGGCCAAGAAGACGGCGGCGAAGAAGACGGCGGCGAAGAAGACGGGCGCGAAGAAGACGGGCGCGAAGAAGACGGCCG
>DATHUR010000167.1:0-4025 GCA_035462025.1 Egicoccus sp.
CGGTCCACGGGTGGATGTCGCGGAAGAAGCTGGTCTCGTTGGTCGTCATCGCGTCGACGACGAGATCGTGCAGCGGACCGTTGCGCTCGCGGCGCAGTCTGGCCACGAGTTCGGTCAGCGAGCCGAGCCCGTTGCGTCGCGCGACCGGCGCGAGCCGGGACTCGAGCAGATAACCCTTCGACTCGTCGATGACGATGGCCGACCGCTCGCGGATCAACTCGCGCAGGTAGACCAGGTCGTTCGCGTTCAGGGCGGTTGCGGTGACGTCGGTCGCGCTCATCGACGTCCCCCTTCGGCTGCGGCGAGATCGGCCGTGGTGCGCCCGATCTGCGCCCGTCGGCGGATCGCATCCGCGATCTGGGACAGGGGCAGGACCTCGTCGGCCAGGCCGGCGGCGGCGACCGCGCCCGGCATGCCCCACACGACGCTGCTCGCCTCGTCCTGGGCAACGACCCGGCCACCGGCGACATGGATGTGCTCGCTGCCGTTCCGGCCGTCGTGCCCCATGCCGGTCAGGATGACACCGAGGATGTGGGGGCCGTAGACCGCGGCCGCCGTGCGGAAGAGCACGTCGACGGCCGGGCGGCACGAGTTCTCGAGCGGACCGTCGTTGAGAGCGGTTCGCACCATCGTCCCGACCCGCTGGATCGTCAAGTGTCGGTCGCCGGGGGCGATCAGGATCGAGCCGGCCGTCACCGGCTGGTGGTCGACCGCCTCGGCGACGTGCAAGCGACAGCTGTTGTCGAGCCGGTCGGCGAGCAGGCGCGTGAACATCGGGGGCATGTGCTGCACGACCAGCACCGGGACCGGCAGGTCGGCCGGCAGTTGCGGCAGCAGTTCGGCGAGTGCGTTCGGGCCACCCGTCGAGACGCCGATGACGACCGCGTCGATGCGTACCGGGGTGCTGGGGCGGGTCGTCGCACGCGGGCCAGCGGGGGTGGCGGGCCGGGGCGCGAAGCTCGGGGCCGGGCGGGCGGACGGACGGACCTTGCCGGCCAGCGCGTGGACCCGCGGCAGCAGGTCGGTCTTGATCCGCTGCTGGGCCTCGGCGACCGAGCCGACGTTGGCCGGCTTGGTCACGTAGTCGTTGGCGCCACGCAGCAGCGCCTCCATGGTCGTCGCCGCACCGCGCTCGGTGAGCGTCGAGAACATGATCACCGGCAGTCGCGGATACAGCTTGCGCAACTCGGTCAGGGTTTCGAGGCCGTCCATCTCGGGCATCTCGACGTCGAGGGTCACGACGTCGGGGTTGACCTGTGGAATCTTGGCCAGGGCGATCCTGCCGTTGGGCGCGGTGCCGACGACCTCGATGTCGGGGTCCTCGGCCAATGCGTCGGTGACGATCTTTCGGACCACCACCGCGTCATCGACGACCAGCACGCGGGTGCGGGTCATGCGACACCCCCGGCCACCGGCGTTTCGGGCAGGCCCACGCCCAGGATGTCGAGTTTCTCGCGGATCACCCCGGCGGTGAACGGCTTCATGGCGTATTCGTCGGCACCGGCCTCGAGCGCGGTGATCATGCGCTCGACGTCGGACTCGGTGGTCACCATCATCAGCTTCATGTCGGCGTAGGCCGGGTTGGCCCGCACGATCTTGACGAAGCTGAGGCCATCGAGGACCGGCATGTTCCAGTCGACCAGGGCGAGCTCGACCGGACCGTTCTCGGCCAGCCAGGTGAGCGCCAGTTGACCGTCGGCGACGTCAGCGGTCGCGAAACCGACCTGCTGCAGGATCCGCGACAAGATGGCGCGTGTCGCCCGTGAGTCGTCGATGACGAGTGCGCGCACCGCGGGTCCTTTGGGTCGTGACGAGGTCTCGCTGCGGGCGGACCGACCGCCCGGCCCCGCGATCTTCTCGTCGGCAGTCGTGCGGCCGGCTACAGAGGTCGTGCGCCGCGGACGACGTGAAGATTCCGTGGGCATTTCGGCCCGGAAAACGCGGCTCGGCCGGACGCCCGTCGTGGGCGGCCGGCCGAGCCGGGAACGGGCTGCGATCAGCCGAGCCGGCTGGCAGCCTTCGGCCGCTCGAGCGACGCGAGGCCGTCGAGATCGGTGGCTGCGGCAGCGCCGTCGCCACCGCGCCGGCCCTTGCCGCCGGTGGACCGGGCGGCTCCGTCGACCATGTCCTGCAGGTCATCGGCGACCGTTCGCAGGTCGGCCGCGGCCTGACGGGTCCGTGCCACACCGTGCGAGGTCTCACCGGCCGCCTGCGCGACCGACACGATGTTCTCGGCGATCTCCGACGCGCCGCGGGCGGCCTCGTTGACGTTGCGCGAGATCTCGTTGGTGGTCGCGGTCTGCTCCTCGACCGCGGACGCGATCGTGTTCTGCATGTCCGCGATCCGGCCGATGACGTCCGCGATCCGGCCGATCGAGGAGGTCGCCGTGTCCGAGTCCTGCTGGATCGTCGCGATGCGCACGCCGATCTCCTCGGTGGCCTTCGCGGTCTCCTTGGCCAACTCCTTGACCTCGTTGGCCACCACCGCGAAGCCCTTGCCGGCCTCGCCAGCGCGAGCCGCCTCGATCGTGGCGTTGAGTGCGAGCAGGTTGGTCTGCTCGGCGATCGAGGTGATCACCTCGATGACCTTGCCGATCTCGACCGACGACTCACCGAGCTTGGCGACCTCGGCGTTGGTCGACTCGGCCTCGCGGACCGCCTCGGCAGCCACCTGTGACGCATCGGCCGACGACGAGGCGATCTCGCGCACCGACGCCGACATCTCCTCGACCGCCGTGGCGACCGTCTGCACGTTGTGGGACACCTGCTCACCGGCAGCCGCGACCACGTTCGCCTGGGCCGCCGTCTCCTCGCTGGCCGCGGAGACCTGGGTCGAGACCGCGGCGAGGTCGTCCGACGACGCGTCGAGCGAGGCGGCGGCGCGCCGCACACCCGAGGCGGTCGAGCGAGCCATCCACCACGCCAGGGTGCTGGCGCCGAGCGCCAGCAGGGCGATCAGCACGAAGGCGCGCTGCCGCGTGGCGGCGTAGCCCTCGACGACGCCGCCCTCGACCTGCCCGGCGAACTCGTGGGTCATGGTGATGGCGGTGTCCAGTTCGGCGGTCGCGGCCGCCAGGAACGGGGGCATGCCCTGCAGGTGTTCGCGGGCGGCGCCGGCGTCCACCGTCGCTGCGGCCAGCGCGTCGTTCGAAACGGCGACCAGGTCGGCATAGGCGGCCTCGAAAGCGGCCACCATGGCCTTGGCGCCGTCGGAGTCGGCCTTCGACGCCAGGGCGCCCCAGTCACGTTCGATGGCGTCGTCGAGCGCGGCGATGCCCGCCGCGAGCTCGGAGCGTTGCGCGGGGTCCACGTCGAGGTAGCGGGCGACCAGGGCGCTGCGTTCCAGCAGGTGGTTGCGCACCAGCAGGCTGTTCCGGGCGGGCGAGTAGCCCTCTTCGATGAAGACGGTGAGCTGGCTGGCCTGGTCGCCGACGCGACCGACGAGCCAGACCGAGAGGACCGCGGCGGCCACGACGACGATGCCGAAGCCGGCGAGCAGGCGCTGCTGCAGGGAGCGGGAGTAGAAGAACTTGCGCATGGTGTGACGTCCTTGTCACGTCGGGCCACCGGGAGATGGGGCCAGCGAGGGGCCCGTGCTTGTCGAGCACGGGGGCGGGTGAGACTGTTGTCGGCGCGCAGTCGAGGCACGACAACCACTCGGACCAGATATCCACAACTCGGACTATGCGGACCAGCGCGGCATCGTCCACCGTGACCAAGCACACGGGCCGGCGCCGTGTGGCGCCGGCCCGTTCCCGGGCGCGGGAGGGGTGTTCAGCGGCGGTGGCCCGTCGCGACCCGACTGGCGAACTCCGAGACGACGTCGAGATCGGTGACCGACGCGGCGGCGCCGTCACCACCTCGCCGGCCGTTGCCGCTGATCGCCTTGTCGGTGCCGTCGACCAGCGCACGGAGCGAGTCGGCGACACTGCGCAGGTCCGCTGCGGCCTGCTGGGTGCGTGCGGCTCCGGCCGAGGTCTCCCCGGCGGCGTTGGCCACCGACACGATGTTCTCGGCGATCTCCG
>DATHUR010000168.1:0-63787 GCA_035462025.1 Egicoccus sp.
AAACACGGCCAGGCGGTTGGCGACCAGCGCCGACCACGTCGCGCGCCACTGCGACTGCGTACGCGTGGTCGGCGTCTCGAGTTCGGCCGCGGTCTGGCGCACCCGTGGGTCGCTCATGTCGACGCCCCCACCCGGATACGGGGGTCGAGCCGCGCGTAGAGCAGATCCACGACCAGGTTGAGCAGCAGGAAGACCGCGGCGACCAGCAGCACCGCGCCCTGCAGCACCGGGTAGTCGCGCGTCTGCACGGCATCGAGGGCGAGCCGGCCGATGCCCGGCCACGAGAACACGATCTCGACCACGATGATGCCGCCGAGCAGGGTGCCGAGCTGCAGGCCGGTCACGGTGATGATCGGGATCCAGGCATTGCGCAGCACGTGGTGGCGCAGGACGTAGCGCCACGGCAGGCCCTTCGCCCGGGCGAGGCGCACGTGCTCGGCGTTGAGCGCCTCGAGCATCGACGAGCGGACGAACCGGGTCAGGATGGCGCCCGTCACGACGCCCGCCGTGACCGCCGGCAGCAGCAGGTACTCGAGCGCACGGAGGGGATCTTCGGTGAACGACGCGAAGCCGCCGGGGGGCAGCCACCCGAGCAGGCGGGCGAACACCAGGATCAGCAGGATCCCGAACCAGAAGTCCGGCATCGACACGCCGATCTGCGCGAAGGTGTTGGCGACGTAGTCGGGCGTCTTGCCCTGCTTCACGGCCGAGATGATCCCGGCAGGCAGGGCGATCACGAGACCGACCACCAGCGCCCCGAAGGCGAGGAGCGCGGTGGCGCCGACGCGCTCGCCCAGTGCGACCGTCACCGGCTGGCCGGTGCGGAAGCTCACGCCGAGGTCACCGGTGACCGCGCGTCCGAGCCAGTCGAAGTACTGCACCAGCAGCGGCCGGTCGAGTCCGGACCGCTGGACGAGGGCCTCGTACAACTCGGGGTCGAAGCGCGTGCCCAACGCCGCGCGGACCGGGTCGCCCGGCACCAGGTGCATCAGCGCGAACACCACGACCGAGACACCGAGCAGCGCCAGCAGTGCCTGCCCGATCCGCAGGGCCACGTAGCGGGCCAAGCCGGCTCCTTGTCGAACACGTGGGGGCGGCCCTGCGGCCGCCCCCGACGCGGGTCACTGTTCGAGGCGGGTCGCCACGAAGCGCGTAGCGGCGTCCGCGCGGGTCTCGTAGCCGCTCAGGCCCGGAGTCCAGGCCTCGACGATGTCGGGGTTGTAGAAGTAGATGTAGGACGCCTGGTCGACGATGCGCTCGGCGGCCTGGTCGTAGATCTGTTTGCGGGCGTCCTCGTCGGTCTCGACCCGGCCCTGATCGAGCAGTTCGTCGACCTCGGGGTCGGAGAACCCCTGGAAGTTGTTCACGCCCTCGGAGTGGTGTTGGGCGTAGTAGAAGTCGTCCGGGTCGATGTTGCCGAGCCAGCCGAGCGCGAAGGCGTCGAAGTTGCCCTCGCCCTGCTCGGCGAGCCAGGTGTTGAAGTCCTCGGTGCGGATCTCGACGTCGATGCCGACCTCGCCGAGTTGCGACTCGATCACCTGCGCCGCGGTGACCGTCTCGGGGAACTCGTTGGTGACCATCAGGTCGATGCTCAGATCGCTGACGCCGGCCTCGTCGAGCAACTGCCGCGCCTGGTCGGGATCGTGTCCGAACGGCGCGTACTCGTGGTACCAGAAGCTGCCCTCGGGGATGGCGGTCTCGTTCGGCGTCGCCGCGTCGAACTTGGCCGCCTCGGCGATCGCGGCCGGGTCGATCGCGAAGGCGATGGCGCGACGGACCTCGGGCTGGTCGAACGGCTCGCGCGCGTTGTTGAGCGCCATGTACCAGTAGTCGTTGCCCGCCGTGCGCCCGATCGTGAGCGCGTCGCCGCCTTCGAGATCGGCGACCTGCTCGGGTGGAACGGAGTCGATCCAGTCGACCTCGCCCGTCTCGAGGTTGGTCAGCTTGACGCCCTCGTCGGGGATGACGCGGAACTCGATGCCATCGAGGTAGGGACCCTCGCCCCAGTAGTCCTCGAACGCCTCGAGTTCGATCACGTCCGCGCCCGACGAGACGAGCCGGAAGGGGCCGGTCCCGACCGCTTCCTCGCCGAGCGTGCCGGCCTCGACCGCCTCGGACGGGGCGATGGCCAGGCCCTTGAATGGGCCGAGCTGGGTCAGCAGGTTCGGTGCCGGCCGGTTGAGGTTGATCGTCAGCGTGTAGTCGTCGGTCGCCTCGAACGAGTCGACCATCGACAGGCGCCAGCCGTTGGCGCCCTCGGCCTGGATGTACTCGAACGACGCGACCGCGTCCTCGGCGGTGAACTCGGTGCCGTCGTGGAACGTGACCCCTTCGCGGAGCGCGAACGTCCACGTCAGCAGGTCCTCGGAGGTCTCCCACGACTCGGCCAGGGCCGGTTCCATCGACAGGTCGTCGCCCGGCTGCACGAGCGTGTCGTAGACGTTCTCGAGCACCGTGAAGGCGAACGAGGACGTCGTGGTCAGCGGGTTGAGCTGATCGGGTTCGCCGCCGATCGCCGCGATCAGGGTGCCGCCTTCCGGCCCCGACGCCTCGCCACCGTCCTCGCCGGCCCCGGCATCGGTGTCGGTGTCCTCCCCGACCGTCCCGCCGTCGGGATCGTCGACGTCGACCCCACCGCCGCCGTCGCCGCAGGCGGTCAACAACAACGCGGACATGGCGGCCACGGCCAAGGTTCGGATACGCACGGGCAGTTCCTGACATCGGTGTCCAACCGACCCTAGGAAGTGCCGCTGGCGACCGGACCACGGCCGATCGGACAGGGTCCGAGTCGCGCGGTGCCTGTGGACAACCCTGTGGGCATGTGGATGAGCGACACCCATGGACTTCCACACCTGTGGTCACACCTGTGGAATTCGTACGTGTGTTCGGTATATCTGGGACTGGGTCCCCTGTCTCGCCTCGCTCGTTGTCCCCCAGTCCTGCGGGTTCGCCACGGCGACGAACGTGCGGATCATGCGTCAGTGACGTTGCCGTCGACGATGCGCAGGACCCGGTCCGCGTGGTGGCTCATGCGCTCGTCGTGGGTGACCAGTACCGCCGCGACCTCGCGCGCCTTGACCTCGTCGCGGATCAACTGCATCACCTGCTCGCCCAGTTCGGTGTCCAGCGACGCGGTCGGCTCGTCGACGAGCACGAGGTCGGGTTCGCTCATCAGCGCCCGCCCGATGGCGACGCGCTGGCGCTGCCCGCCCGAGAGTTGAGCCGGCAGGTTGTCGGCACGGTCGGCGAGTCCGAGTTCGCCGAGCAGTTGGTCCGCGCGCGTGCGTGCCTGCTTGCGACGCGATCGCGAGGCCCCACCGAGTTCGCTGACCACCAGCAGGTTCTCGCGTGCCGTGAGGAACGGCACGAGGTTGACCGCCTGGAACACGAAGCCCACCCGCTCGCGGCGGAAGCGGGCCAGTTCCCTGGCGTCGAGGTCGGCGATGTCGGTGCCACCGACCTCGACCCGGCCGGAGGTCGGCGACAGCAGCCCGCCGGCGATCGAGAGCAGAGTGGTCTTGCCCGACCCCGACGGCCCGAGCAGCATCACCATCTCGTCGTTGGCGACGTCGATGCAGGTGTGGTCGAGCGCGACGATCTCGTCGTCGCCCGAGGGGTAGGACTTGCTGACCTCGTCGAGGCGCAGGGCCGGTACGGCAGTCATGGGGGGTCCGATTTCTCGTGTGGCGGATCAGCCGATGGCGTCGGCGGGGTCGACCCGGACCAGTCGTCTGAGGGAGAACACGCTGCCGAGCGCCGACATCAGCAGCAGGCCGGTCAGCGCGACCACGACCCGGCCCGCCCGGAGCTCGACCGGGATCGCGTCGGGGATGACGGCCAGCAGTCCGACGGTGAGCACGGCCGCACCGGCGGCCGCACCGGCCGCGACGACGACGGCCTGGACGACGAGGCCGCCGAGCAGGCGACCGGTCGACGCACCGATGGCCTTGAGCACGGCGTACAGCCCGCGTCGCTCGAGGGTGAGCAGTACGAAGAACAGCGCCACCACCAACGCGGCCACGACCAGGGTGGCCGCGATGATCGCTGTGAACACGCTCTGCTGGCTCGACACCCCCGGGATCGCCGAGATGGCGGCGGCCCGGTCCAGCGTCTGCGTGCGCCCGGTGGCCTGGTCGATGGCCGCGGCGACCTCGAGCGGGTCCCGGCCGTCCTCGACCAGCACGTTGAGCGCCTGCACGACCCCCTCGGCGAGGCCGGCGTCGGGGCGGGCGGCGACGGTGACCTCGCGCCAGGTGGTCAGGTCGACCCACAGGCTCGGTGCGAGGTTGGTGGTGGCGTCACGGACGGTTGAGACGATCTCGACCTCGACACCGCCGGGGAGGGCGACGACGTCACCCACGGCGAACCCCTCGTCGAGGATGCGCGAATCGGCGACCGCCTCGCCGCGCTCGGGCGGCGTCAACCGCAGGTTCTCGCCCTCGGCGCCGACGACCACGATCCCGAGCAGACCGTCGTCGGATGTGGCCTCGCCCGGCGGGTCGACGGTGACGTTGGTGACCCCGAGGCCGCGAACCTCCGTGACACCGTCGACGGCCGCCACCTGCCCGGCGAGGTCGGCGTCGACGCGAGAGCGGAGCAGCGTCTGGCGGGCCTCGTCGTCGTACACCAGCAGCGGGCCCGCCTGGGCGCGCAGCACGCCGGTACTGCCACGGATCAGCCCGTCCAGGATCGCGCCGAGCACCAGGACCAGTACGGCGATGACCATCAGCGCGGTCCCAACGGCGAAGAACCGTCCCGGCATGCGGCGCAGTTCGCGCAGGGCGGTCCTCACAGCGACACCCCCGTCGCGTTGGTGTCCAGGGCAGCGGCCGGGTCGATGCGCAGGACGCGGCGGACCGCGGCCAGCGCCGCCAGAAGACCGAGCACGACGATGCCGGCGCCGGTGGCGGCCACCAGCGGTGGTTGGAGTTCGATCCCGAGTTCGCCCGGCACCGCACCGGCCGAGACGGCAAGCAATCCGACCCCGATCAGCACACCGCCGCCCGTGAGCAGCAGGACCTGTACGAGCAACGGCACGACCACGTCGCGCGGCGCGGCGCCGACCGCGCGCAGCAGCGTCAGGGTCTGCCGTTTCTGCACGGTGAGGATCAGGAAGAAGATGCCGGTCACGAGGCCGATCACGGCGAAGGCGAGCCCCAGGATCAGCGCGAACGACTGCTCGATCGCGTCGATGCCGGGGATCCCGGCCACGGCCGCGTCGCGGGTGAGAACCTCGACGTCGGCGAGCGCGCCGCCGAGCGAACCGACCAGTTCGGTGGGGCTCACGCCGTCCTCGGGGGCGACGGCAACCGCGTTGATCGGGACGAACGGGGCCTGTGCGGCACGTTCGGCCGCGAGTGCCTCGAAGGTCTCGAGGTCGACGAACAACGACGGTTGCACCGAGTAGTTGAGGTCCTCGGCCAGCCCGACGACCTCGATCTCGCGTCCGCCCGGTTCGATGACGACCCGATCGCCGAGCCCGAAGCCGTCGTCCACGTCCGCCGCCGACGCGATCGCCTCGTCCGGGCCACCCGGCGTCGAACCCTCGATCAGCGTCGCGGGCGCACCGGGTCCGTCGGGGTCGTGCCCGAACACCGCGACGTCGATGAGGTCCTCGGCGGCCGCCCGGGCCGAGTAGGTCCGCACCGACAGCGGTGCGGCGGCGGCCACCCCCGGCTGCTGCGCGATCTCGTCGACCATGGCCGGATCGAGGACCGAGGCGTCGAGTTGCCCACGGGCCGTCGCGGCGTAGACCAGCACGGGAGCGTCCTGGTGTTCGAGCGCCCCGGTGATCGCCCCGGTGAGTGAACCCAGGATCGCCTGCATGAACAGCACGAGGTACACCAGCAACCCGACCGCGGCGGCGAGCAGTCCGAATCTCCACGGAGCGCGACGCAACTCGCGCAGGGCCAGGAACAACGGATGCCTCGTTCGTTCGGGGTCTGCCGGAGTTCGGCGCAGATAGCGTTGATGTATGGAAGAACATCTGCATGATGCAGACGAATCGTCCGAGGTCGTGTCCGAGGCGATCGTCGCGCTGCTGCATGCCTTCGGCACGCAGATGCATGCCGTGGGCAGCCGGTTCGCGGCCCGCGAGGACCTGCACCCGACCGACCTGCAGGCGCTGTCGCGACTCGCCCAGGCGGCCGGGCCGATGACGGCGGGAGACCTGGCCCGCTCGCTCGAGTTGTCGACCGGCGCCACGACCCGGTTGGTCGACCGTCTCGAACGCATGGGGCACGTCGAGCGCACGACCGACGACGACGACCGGCGTCGACGCCGCATCGCCGTGAGCCCGCGGGCTCGTGCCACGGCGGGCGGCTACTTCGGCGAACTCAGCCGTCGGATCGAACGGATCATCGACACGATGGACGCGCCGGACCGCGACATCGTCGCGGCATTCCTGGCCGCACTGGTCGCCACCATGGAGACCCCGGCGGTGCCCGACGACGAGGACGCACCAGCGGCGCCGGACGGGAACGGCCCGGCATCCGCGTGAGCGGACACCGGGCCGGTCGAGGTGTGCCGGGGCCGATCAGACCGAGCGGGGCTCTTCCCACAGCGCTTCGTCGAGTTCCTGGTCGCGCTTGCGCTTGAGGGCGACCGCCACGCCGGCGAGGACGGCCAGCAGCAGGGCGAACTTGCCCTTGCCCTTCTTCGGCTCGGGTTCCTTGCCGAACTTGGACTTGGCGTCCTTGCTGAGGTGCTCGAAGGTGTCGTGGGCCTGTGCCGACAGTTGCTTGCTCCGCTCGCCGGCCTGGGCCGAGAACTCCTTGCCCTTCTTCTCGGCCTGCTTGCGCAGTGCGTCGGCCTTCTTCTCGAGCTTCGCGACCTTCTTGCTCAGCTTTTTCGACTTGGCCATCGGGGGCTCCTTGCGCGGTCGATTCCTCGTGCCCTGCCTTGCCACCGAGCCTAGCCATCGGTGCACTGCGCGCACCCGGTCGCTGCCGACGTCCGGTCACCGCGTCGCTAGGGTCGGGATGTGAAGATCGTGATCGCGCCGGACTCGTTCAAGGGTGGGCCCAGCGCCTCGGAGGTCGCCGACGCGCTCGCTGACGGCTGGCGCGGGGTTCGACCCGAGGACGAGGTGGTGTGCCTGCCGCTCGCCGACGGCGGGGAAGGCACCCTGGACGCGCTGCGTATCGGGGTTCCCGGTGCCACGCGCCGCGTGGTCCGCGGCGTCACCGGTCCCGACGGACGTCCCGTGGACGCCCACTACCTGCTGCTCCCCGACGGCACCGCGGTGGTCGAGATGGCGGCCGTCAGCGGGCTGCCTCTCATGGCGGCACCCGATCCGCTTGGCGCGACCAGCCGCGGTGTCGGCGAGGTCGTGGCGGCGGCACTCGACGCGGGAGCAACGCGGATCGTGCTCGGCGTCGGCGGGTCCGCCTCGACCGACGGTGGCACCGGCGCACTGGCGTCCCTCGGGGCCCGCTTCCTCGACCGCGACGGCGAGACGCTCGCGGACGGCGGGGGCGCGCTGCGTCGGCTCGCGAGCGTGGACCTGTCGTCGCTGCGTGAGGCACCCGCCCGCGGGCTCGAGATCCTCACGGACGTGGACAGCCCGCTCCTGGGGCCGCACGGTTCCGCTGCCGTGTTCGGTCCCCAGAAGGGTGCAACGCCCGACGACGTCGCGATGCTCGACGCCGGGCTCGCCCGGCTGGCCGAGCGGTTGGGTGGGCGGCCGGAGATGCCGGGGGCCGGGGCCGCAGGGGGGATCGCGTACGGATTCGCGGCGGCGTGGGACGCCACGCTGCGGCTCGGCAGCCGTGCCGTGGCCGAGGAGCTGGCGTTGGGCGACCACGTGCGCGGGGCCGACCTCGTCATCACCGGTGAGGGCCGGCTCGACCACACCAGCCTGCGCGGGAAGGTCGTCAGCGCGGTACTCGAACATGTCGCCGACGGCACCACGGCGCTCGCGATCGTGGCGGGCGTCGTCGCGGACGACGTCGAACTCGGCGTGCGCGCGACCGTGCTCAGCCTGACCGAGCTCGCCGGCTCGGCAGCGCGGTCCCTGGCCGAACCCGGCCGCTGGCTGCGGCTTGCCGCGCGTCGGCTCGCCGAGCAGCACACCGACTGAGGGCGTCGTGCCCGTCACGCACCGAGGGGGCCCGCCCTTGCGGGCGAGCCCCCTCGTGTCGCGCGAACGTGCCGGATCAGTCGATCTCGACGATCCGACCCTCGACCATCGGGCTCACCGGCGCGTTCTGCTCGAGGTAGCCGATGATGTAGTTCTCGATCGGGTCACCGAGCAGCACCACGTCGTCCTGGATGTTGGGGTAGCCGTCGCCGCCGACCGCCATGAAGTCGTTCATGGCGATGCGGTAGGTCGCGGCAGCGGTCAGGTCGACGGGCGTGCCGTCCTCCTCGACGCCGTGGCCGAAGTACTCGACCGACTCGATGACGCCACGGGGGAACCCGTTGTTGTCGTCGGTTGCGACCGACTCGTCGATCGAGTACTCGATGCGCAGCCCGGACACCTGGATGAAGCGTCCACCGCCGATCTCGCGCACGCCGTTGGCCAGGATCGCCTCGAGCGTCTCGCCGTCGATCTCGGCCACCGCGACGGTGTTGCCGAACGGCCACACCTCGAGCACCTGGCCTCTCGTGATCTCGTACAGGTCGCCGTCGCGCTGGTCCTCGAGCGTCAGGTCCGCACGCAGACCACCCGAGTTCTGGAACGCGAAGTCGATGTCGTCGAGTTGGTCACGCAACGCGTCGGTCGCGAAGTTGCCCTGCGCCGACTCGGCTGCGCGCGTGGTGCGTGGAACGGCCACGTCGCTGGTCCCGACGACCGCGGCGATGGTCGGACCGGCGAGTTCCTGGTAGTGCTCGACGATCTCGAGCACGTCCGGGTCGGGGGTCACCGTGTCGTCGATCTCGCGGTTGTCGGCCATCCGGTGGACGATCTCGCCGGCGTCGTCGAGCAGCAGGGTGATCTCGGTGAACATCTCGCCGTACTGGCTCGCCGAGGTGACCAGGGGCCCGTCCTCGAGGTCGCAGACGTACGCCTCGTGGGTATGGCCGGTGACCACGATGTCGACCCCTTCGTCGAACGCGTCGATGATCGGGTCTGCGGCGCCGGTGAAGTCGGTGCAGCCGTTGGCGCCGCCGAGTTGGCGACCGCCCTCGTGCATGAGCACCACGACCAGGTCGGCACCGGCGTCCTGGACGACCGGCAACCATTCGTTGACCGTCTCGGCCTCGGGCCGGAAGTCGAGCCCCTCGACGCCGTCGGGCTTGACGATGTTTGGCGTGTCCTCGGTGACCACGCCGATGAAGCCGACGTCGATCCCGCCCATCGTGACGATCTCGTAGGGATCGGTCAGCGGTGCGTCGGTGGCCTCGTCGACGACGTTCGCCGACAGGGTGCTGTAGTCCTGGCCGAGGAAGTCGGCGTCACCGCGGTAGCCGCAGTCGGCCTCGAAGCAGCCGCCGTCGGCACGCCGCTCGAGTTCGACACGGCCACGGTCGAACTCGTGGTTGCCGACGCTCTGGATCGCGAGGCCCATGGCGTTCATGACCTCGACGGTCGGCTCGTCGTAGAACAGGTTGGACAGCACCGGGGTCGCGCCGACCAGGTCGCCCGCGTCGACGTGCAGGGTGTTGGGGTAGGCCTCCTTGATGGCGTTGAGCTGCGTGGCCAGGTACGGGGCGTTGGTGATCCGGCCGTGGAAGTCGTTGGTCGTGACGAGCCGCAGCGCTTCGAGGTCGGCGATGTCGAGGGCACGGTGGACCAGCGACGCCGTCTGGGCCCGCGTCACTGGGCTCATCGGCGCGAAGGTGTCGGCCGTGCGGCCCTCGATCACGTCGACGCGCTCGAGGACGTGGACGTTGCCCGCGTGGAAGCCGGCGACGTCACTGAACGGTCCGGTCTCGGCGGGGCTCAGCCCGAGCCACCGCGTGATGATCGTGGCGGTGTGTTCGCGTCGGATCGGCTCGCCCGGCCGGAAGGTGCCGTCGGCGTATCCGGTGATGACGCCCGCCTGCACGAGCGCGCCGATGGCGCCCTCGTGGGTGTTGCCGTCGGTGTCGCTGAAGCCGGCCGGCGTGACCGGGTCGAGGTCCATCGCCCGCGCGATGACCGCGGCGAGCTGGGCCCGGTTGATGCTGGTACCTGGCCGGAACGTGTTGTCGGGGTAGCCCTCGAGAATCTCCATCGCGGCAAGGGCCTCGATGGCCGCGCGGTGGACGTTGTCGTCGTCGACGTCGCTGAACCCGGCTTCCTGCGCCACTGACGCCAGTGGCATCAGCGTCAGGAGCATGATCGCGGCGACGAGACCGCTGAGGGAGGTTCGCAGACGATCGGGACGGCCCCCGAACAGGCTTCGTGCTGGTGGCGTACGCATACCAGTCCTCGTGTTTCTCCCTGGTGATCGCCCGGCACGGCAGGCCGGACAAGTCCGAGCTTCACATCCGCCGGCCGCTCGGGTAGGGGCTTGTAGCCCTGACACCAGACTGTTGAGCATGCGCTCCTCCCGGGGGCCGAACAGCGCGACGCTAATCGGTGCGCCGGAGCGGCGACACGCCCACCTCGACCAGCGCTCGCCTGCGCCGTGGACCCGGAACGCAGATCGCCCCCGACCGCAAGGGTCGGGGGCGAAACGGTCATCATGATCCGGGGAACCGTCACCGGCTCGTGGTGGTGGGCCAAGGAGGACTTGAACCTCCGACCTCACCCTTATCAGGGGTGCGCTCTAACCAAGCTGAGCTATTGGCCCGTGCAAACGCGGGGCGACGAAACAGCCCCGCGACGCGGCGCAGCGTACCGATCTGGCGACGGCGTGGCGAACCCGTCGCGGCCGGGTCAGCGCTGACCGAACAGGTCGTCGTCGGTCTCGCCGGTGCGACGGGAGTCGGCGGGATGCTCGTCGGCGGCGAAGCCGTCCGTCCATGCCCCCGGCGCGTCGTCCTCGCGACCGAGCGGCGTGACCGGGGGCCGGACGGTGGTCGTGTCGGCTCCGGCCCAGCCGAGCCCGGATCGGTCCGGGTCGCGCCGCACCGTCTCGCCCCTGCCGGCCTTGCCCGGCGCGGTCTTGCGGTCCGGCTTGCCGATCTCCTCGACCACCCCGAAAGTCAGGCCACCGGTGAGGTCGGCGATCAGGTTGTAGAGGAACGCGAAGAACACCATGACCGCGGTCTGGACCACGACGCCCAGCAACCCGAGCAGGATCAGCGCCCGGAACAGGTTGCCGGCGTTGACGCCGCACGCGGTGAACCCGACGTCGAGCAGGATCGAGCACACCTGGTCGACCAACTGCAGGCGATCGATGATCATCCACACGATCGCGGCGACCAGCAGGCCGACCGCCAGCAGCGCCAGATTGACGATGACGGCGAACTTGAGCACCGACCACGGGTCGATGCGCTTGACGGTCATCCGGCGTCTGGCCACGGGCACGTCCTCGGGGGATGAACTACCTCTCGCGCGCTCGCGGCGTGGTCCGCCGCCCGCTCCTGTCGGCGCGAGACGTCGGGAGCCTACTCCGGTGACTCGTCGCCGTCGGGATCGGCCCCGTCCTCGTCGTCGACGACCAGGGCGACCGCGACGACGCTGGCACCGTCACCGGGCTTCATCAGGCTGACCCCCTGCGTCGCCCGGCTCATCGGCCGCACGTCGGCGAGGTTCATCCGGATGATCACGCCGGTGTCGCTGACCAGCAGGACCTCGGCCTCGTAGGGCACGACCAGCGAACCGGCGAGACCGCCACGCGACTCGGTCAACTTGACGGTCTGCACGCCCTGCCCACCCCGCTTCTGGGTCGGGTAGTTCACCATCGGCGTGCGCTTGCCGAAGCCGCGGTCGGTCACGACCAGCAGGTAGGTGTCGTCGTCGGCGTCCTGCGTCCCGACCACGCCCATCGCCAGGACCTCGTCGTCGGCACCCTTGAGGCGCATGCCCCGGACGCCGGCTGCCGTGCGTCCCATCGCGCGGGCGTCGTCCTCGCCGAAACGGATCGCGTACCCCTTGCGCGACACCAGCACCACGTCCTGGTCGCCGTCGGTCACCGCGACCCCGATCAACTCGTCGTCGTCGGCGAGGTTGATCGCGATCAGCACCGAGCGCGGCGAGTCGAAGGCGTCGAGGCGGGTCCGCTTGACGGTGCCCTGCTTGGTGGCGAACACCAGGTAGCGCTCGCCGGTGAAGTCGTTGAGCGCCCGCACGGCCGCGACGGTCTCGCCCTGCTCGAGGGCCAGGCCGGGCACGTTGGCGACGTAGACGCCCTTGGACGACCGCGACTTCTCGGGCACCTGGTAGGCCTTGATGCGGTAGACCCGGCCCCGGTTGGTGAAGAACAGCAGGTGGTCGTGCGTCGAGCAGGTCAGAAGCGAGGCGACGATGTCGTCCTCCTTCATCTCCGCCCCACGCACGCCGCGGCCGCCGCGCTTCTGGGTCCGGAACGCGTCGACCGGCGTGCGCTTGATGTAGCCCGCACGCGACAGCGTGATCGCCACGTCGCTGACCGGGATCAGGTCCTCGACCGTCATGGCGCCCTCGTCGGGCACGATGCGGGAGCGGCGCTCGTCGGCGAACTTGTCGCGGACCTCGGTCAACTCGTCCTTGATGATCGCGCGGATGCGTGACGGGTCGGCGAGGATCTCGCGCAGTTCGGCGATCAGGCGCTGCAGGTCGTCGTACTCGTCCTGGATGCGCTGGCGCTCGAGCGCGGCCAGGCGGCGCAACTGCATGTCGAGGATGGCCTGGGCCTGGATCTCGGACAGTTCGAACCGGGTCTGCAGTTCGGCCTTGGCCGCGTCGGCGGACGCGCTGCCGCGGATCAGGGCGATGATCTCGTCGATGTGGTCGAGCGCGATCAGCAGGCCCTCGAGGACGTGGGCCCGGTCCTCGGCCTTGCGCAGGCGGTAGCGGGTGCGGCGGGTGATGACGTCGACCTGGTGGCTGATGTAATAGCTCAGCGCCTGGTCGAGCGTGATCGTGCGCGGCACGCCGTCGACCAGCGCCAGGACGTTGGCGCCGAAGCTGTCCTGCAGTTGGGTGTGCTTGAACAACTGGTTGAGCACGACCTGCGCGTTGGCGTCGCGCTTGAGGTCGATGACCATGCGCATGCCCTCGCGGGAGGACTCGTCGCGCAGGTCGGCGATGCCGGTGATCACCTTGGCGTTGACCAACTGCGCGATCTTCTGCAGCAGGTTGGCCTTGTTGACCATGTAGGGGATCTCGGTGACCACGATCCGTTCGCGATCGCGACCCTTCTCGGGCTCCTCGATGGTGCAGACGGCGCGGACGCGGATCGAGCCCTTGCCGGTCGTGTAGGCGTCGTAGGCGCCCTGGTTTCCCAGGATCAGCCCGCCGGTCGGGAAGTCGGGCGCCGGCACGTACTGCATCAGGTCGACGGCGGTCAGCGTGGGGTCGTCGATCAGCGCGATGGTCGCGTCGATGACCTCGCCGAGGTTGTGCGGCGGGATGTTGGTGGCCATGCCGACGGCGATGCCGCTGGAGCCGTTGACGAGCAGGTTGGGGAAGCGTGCGGGCAGCACGACCGGTTCGTTCTCGTACCCGTCGTAGTTGGGCACGAAGTCGACGGTGTCCTCGTCGATGTCGCGCAGCAGTTCCATCGCGAGCCGGGACAGGCGCGACTCGGTGTAGCGCATCGCCGCGGCCGGGTCGCCGTCGACCGAACCGAAGTTGCCGTGCCCGTCGATCAGCGGGTAGCGGATCGAGAAGTCCTGGCCCATGCGGACCAGCGCGTCGTAGATCGAGGAGTCGCCGTGCGGGTGGTACTTCTTCATCACGTCGCCCACGGCGGACGCGCACTTGCGGTAGGGACGGTCCGGACGCAGGCCGGTCTCGTCCATCGAGTGCAGGATGCGGCGATGGACCGGCTTCAGGCCGTCACGCGCGTCGGGAAGGGCACGGCCGACGATGACCGACATGGCGTAGTCGAGGTAGGACGAGCGCATCTCGTCCTCGATGACCACCGGTTCGACCCGGGCGGCGAGCACGCCGCCGGCCTCGTCCAGGGGTGTGCCGTCCTCGCGCCTGGCGACCGGATCGGCGGGCGTCGGTTCGGGCGTGCCGACCTCGGACGCTTCGGGGATCTCGTCGGCCGGACGCGGGTCGTCGCCCCCGGGGCGCGCGTTGTCGCCCGGCGTGGTGGGATCGTCCCCGGGTGGGGTGGTGGGGCCGTCGGACACGGTGGCTCTCCGTCGGTTCGGTCTGTCGTGGGCCGCGCGCTCGGATCAGTCGCGTGGCGGCGGATCGGTGTCGTGGAAGGTCTCGGCTCGGCGGGCGGCGCCCCAGATCAGCAGGCCGGCGACCGCGGCGGTGACCCCGCCGGCGACCAGCGAACCGGCCGCGGCGAAGCCGAGGAAGATGCCGAGGCCGGCGACCGCGGCGAAGCCGATGAAGGCGGCCAGCAGGGCGGCCCGGAGGGTGCGATCCACCTCAGACCCCCCGACCCTGGTCGCGCTGCTGCCGTCGGCGAACCGAGACGAAGATCAGCGCGATCAGCAGTGCGGGGACCAGCATGAGCAGGGTCAGTGCCACCATCCCGCCGACCACGTCGATCGAGCCGAGCAGTTCGGGGGCGATGGCCACGACGAGCAGCGCGAAGGCCACCAGGCCGCCGCCGAGCCAGAGCAGGGCACGCTTCATTCAGACGTCCAGCGTGGCGTACTTGGCATTGCTCTGGATGAAGTTGCGCCGCGACTCGACGTCGTCGCCCATCAGGATGGTGAACATCTCGTCGGCGACCGCCGCGTCGTCCATCCTGACCAGCTTCAGCGTGCGCTTCTCGGGGTTCATCGTGGTCTCCCACAACTGCGTGGCGTCCATCTCACCCAGGCCCTTGAAGCGCTGCACGTCGATCTTCTTGTCCTTGGGCAACTGCGCGAAGATCGCGTCGCGCTCGGCGTCGGAGAAGGCGTAGAAGACCTCCTTCTTCCGGGTCGGGTGGACGATCTGGAACAGCGGCGGCTGGGCGAGATAGACGTAGCCGGCCTCGATCAGCGGCTTCATGTGCCGGAACAAGAAGGTCAGCAGCAGCGTGCGTATGTGGGCCCCGTCGACATCGGCGTCGGCCATCAGCACCAGCTTGTGGTAGCGGGCCTTGGTCACGTCGAAGTCGTCGGCGAACCCGGTGCCCATCGCCGTGATCAGCGCCTGCACCTCGGTGTTGTTGAGGATCTTCGGCAGGCGCGCCTTCTCGACGTTGATGATCTTGCCGCGGATCGGCAGGATCGCCTGGGTGCGGCGGTCGCGGGCCATCTTGGCCGAGCCGCCGGCGGAGTCGCCCTCGACGATGTAGAGCTCGGACTCGGCCGGGTCGCGCGACTGGCAGTCGGCGAGCTTGCCGGGCAGCGAGGTCGACTCGAGCAGCGACTTGCGCCGGGTGAGGTCGCGGGCTTTTCGGGCGGCGATGCGGGCGGCCGCTTCACCCTCGGCCTTCTGCACGATCAGCTTGCCCTCGCCCGGGTGCTCCTCGAGCCACTCGGCGATGCGGGCGTAGGTCGTGGTCTGCACGAACGACTTGACCTCGGTGTTGCCGAGCTTGGTCTTGGTCTGGCCCTCGAACTGCGGGTCGCCAACCTTGACCGACACGATCGCGACCAGGCCGCTGCGCAGGTCGTCGCCGGTGAGCGAGTCGACCTCCTTGCTGCGCAGCAGGTTCTTGTCCTTCGCCCACCGGTTGATGACCGAGGTGATCGCGGTGCGGAACCCCTCTTCGTGGGTACCGCCCTCGTGGGTGTTGATGGTGTTGGCGAACGACAGGATCGAGTCGTTGTAGTCGTTGATCCACTGGCAGGCGAGCTCGATCGACTGCGGGCCGTGAGGGCCCTGCTCCTCGGCCTCGAAGTGGATGACCGGGTGCAGCCCGTCCTTGGCCTTGGTGGTGCGGATGTGGTCGACGAAGTCGCGCAACCCACCCGGGGCGTGGAACACCGTGACCCGCGGTTCGCCGGGCGTCGCGTCCTCGGGCAGTTCGGCCGGGTCGAGTTCGCGCTCGTCGGTCAGGGTGATGCGCAGTCCGGCGGTCAGGAACGCCGTGTCACGAAGGCGACGCGAGATCGTGTCGATCGAGAAGATGATCTCCTCGAACACCTCGGGGTCGGGCCAGAACGTGATGTTCGTGCCGGTGGCCGTGCCGGCGACCGTGTGCTCGGCCGTGTCGGCGTCACCGACCCGTTCGACCGGACCCTGCGGCACCCCACGCACGTAGGTCTGGCGGTACAGGCCACCGTCACGGCGCACCTCGGCGACGAGCAGGCGCGAGAGCGCGTTGACCACCGAGATGCCGACCCCGTGCAGGCCACCCGAGACGGCGTAGGCCTGCGAGTCGAACTTGCCGCCGGCGTGCAGGACGGTCATGACGACCTCGAGCGCCGACCGGCCCTCCTTCTCGTGCAGGTCGACCGGGATCCCGGAGCCGTCGTCGGCGATGCGGACGCCACCGTCGGCGAGCAGCGTGACCTCGATGGCCGAGCATCGGCCGGCGAGCGCCTCGTCGACCGAGTTGTCCACGACCTCCCACACCAGGTGGTGCAGGCCGCGTGCGCCGGTCGAGCCGATGTACATGCCCGGGCGCTTGCGCACCGCTTCGAGGCCCTCGAGGACCGTGATGTTCTTGGCGCTGTAGTCGCCGTGTGCGAGCGATGCTGCCATGGCGACGGGGTCGGTGGCGGCGGGGTCGTTGCTGGCGTCGGGCACGCCGGACTCGGGGGCAGAAGCCAAAGCGAAGAGCCTCTCGTGGCGAGGAGCGTGCCGCACACCGAGACGGTCGCGGCCAGGAACGACCAGCCTACCAGTTCCGGCCCCACTCCCAGAGGCATCCAGACGCCCTGTGGGCGATTCGACCCCCGGTCCAGTACCCCACCCTGCGGACGCCCTCCACCGCCCCCTGACGGCCCTGTTCCTCCCCCGGGGCCACCCGCGTCAGCGCGCCCGGCAGGGCGGGATCAGGCGCCCTCGAGCTGGTCGACGGTCTTGGGCCAGTCGTCTTTGAGGATGCGCGACAGGCTGCGGTCGGCGAGCAGCTTGCCCTCGGTCTGACAGCGCGGGCAGTAGTTGGTCTCGTTGTCGGCGTACCGGATGCGTTGCACCTCGGTGCCGCACACCGGGCAGGCCTGCCCGTAACGACCGTGGACCGCGAAGTCGGGCCGGAACGCGGTCACGTTGTCGGGGAACCCGTCACCGGTCTGCTCGCGCAGGCGCGCCACCCAGGCCTGCAGGACCTCGCGGGTGGTGGTGTGCAGACGTTCGACCTCCTCGCGCGTGAGTTGGCGGGTCCGCTTGACCGGCGACAGGCCGGCGGCGTGCAGGATCTCGTCGCTGAACGCGTTGCCGATGCCCGAGAACCGGCGCGGATCGGTCAGCGCACGCTTGAGCGTGCGGTTCTCGAGCTGCAACTGCTCGGCGAAGGCATCGACGTCGCAGGTGAGCGGGTCGATGCCGCCGCGGTCGTGCTCGGCCAGCGCCGCCTCGCCGCGCACGAGGTGCAGCGACGCGCGCTTCTTGGTGCCGGCCTCCGTGAGGATCAGCGTGCCGTCGCCGCGTGCCCCGCCGGTGACGTCGAACGCGGCCAGGCCGAGCTTGCCGGGCACCTTCGCTCCGTACTCGCGCCAGCGCAGGCGGCCCGCGATCATCAGGTGCAGTACGGCGAACAACGGCGCTGCCTCGCCGTCGTCACCCGACCCGGTGGCGGCAGCGTCGTCGAACACGAACACGATGCGCTTGCCGATCCGGCGCAGGTCGGTGATGGTCTCGCCCTCGATCGCCGACACCGGCGGATCGAACGTCTTGAGCAGGCTGAATCCCGTGACGCGCAGCCGGTCGAGCCGTGCACCGACGACCCGCGGCCGCAGGGCGGCGAGATAGTCCTCGATGTCGGGCAGCTCCGGCATGGGCGCATCCTGACCGCCGGGCGGTGCCGACGCAACGCGCCAGCACCGCCCGAGGCCGGTCCGTCGCGCTCAGCGCGTGGCGAGCGAGTCGGCCATGACCTGCACCTGGGTCATCTCGAGCCGGCCCGATGCCCGGGCGACGACGTTGCCCTCGCTGTCGATCGCGACCCAGAACGGGGTGCCCGACATGCCGTAGGCGTTGGCGATCGTGCTCGCTTCGTCGTCGACGATGGTCGCGCCGGTGTAGCCCTCGTCGTCGAGCCAGTCGGTCGGCGGCCAGTTCGGGCGCGTCGCGTCGAGGCCGGTGATGACCGCGGTCAGGTCGACCTCGTCGGGCAGATTGCCGCCGTCGAGCCACTCGACCAGTTCGGGCAGTTCGGCCTGGCAGGCCGGGCACCAGGAGGCGAGGAAGAGCAGCAGCTGGGACCGGCCCGGCTCGCCGATGACCACCTCCTCGTCGGCGACGGACTCGCCGTCGACGGTCGGGGCGCGCTGGCCGATCGCGGGATCGTTCGCCGTGTCGCCACCGAACATCGGCAGCGGGTCGGTCGTGACCGACGGGCTGCCGGCGAACTCCTCGACGGTGACGGAGCTGCCCGAGTCCGAGGTCGTCATCAGGGCGATGACGACCGCGAGCGCGACCACGGCGAGCGCACCGAGGATCATCGGCAGCCGCGACGGTGCTGCTGCCTTCTTCTTGGCGGACGGACGGTTACGGGCGGTGTTGGCCATGGGGAGCTCCAGTCGGAGGCGTCACGCCGGCGTGTCGGCGCCGCGACGGGCGACGAGCACGAGCATGGCGATGGTGATGAAGCCGATCAGCGCCATCGTGGGGATGGTCAGGAAGCCGAACTCCTCGACCCACAGGATGGTGCACGGTGCGGTCGGGTCGCACACGCCCGACCCGAGGTCGGGGACGCGCTCCACGGCGACGTGCCAGGCCGCGATCGCGGCGCCGATCACGGCCAGCGGCAGCGCGGTCAGCCACACGGTGAGGTCGCGGCGCAGCGCGGCGACGCCGACCACGACCACGAGCGGATACATGGCGATGCGCTGGTACCAGCACAGGGCGCACGGGATGTAGCCGGCCACCTCGGACAGGTACAGCGACCCGCCCGTCGCCACGATCGCGACCGCGGCGGCCAGCGGCAGCGCCGCCTCGGCCAGCCATGCCGGGACGCGACCACGGATCAGGGCGAGCACGCTCACCAGGCTGATGCCCATCGCGACGAGCGCGAGCAGCGCGAGCAGGCGCTCGACGACGCTGGTGAGCACGGCAGCACTCCTACGGGATCGGATCGACGGGGCAGCGTGACGGAACGGGGGTCGGCGGGCGAGGGCCCAAGGGTCCCCGAGGAACGGGACCTTCGCCACCGTCGTGAGCGACGCGGACGGCGGATGTCAGTCCGGGGCGGTACGACCCTCCAGGGCGCCGACGGTGAGGCGCAGTTCGCGGACCGCGTCGTCGCCCAGGACGGTCCGGGCATTGTCCAGCAGTTGGGCGGTGAGGTAGCGCAGTTGGGTGGCCCAGACCTGTGACTCGGCCCGGATCACCAGGGTGCCACCTGCGAGCCGTACCGGCTCGCAGCGGCTCGCGAGTTCCTCGCCGACGATGTCGGGCCATCGCGACCAGGCGTTCGCACCGCGCAGACGCTCGTCCCAGCCGCGACGCTCCACGAGGCGTTGGAGGCTCTCGCCGATCGGGGTCGGCGGCGAGACGCGACGGATGCCGTCGGTCTCGGGTTCGGCGACCGTCCAGTCGTCGTCGGTGGGCGGTGCCGGATCGAACTCGCGCCGCTCCTGCCGGGCCCGTTCGCGGTTGTTGCGGGCGCGCTTTTTCGCGTAGACGGACTCGTCGCGGTCCTGCCAGCCGGCCCGACGCGCCTGCACCGTGGGGTCCTGACGAGCGCTGTCGGGCTCGCGGGCCTGGCGATCGCGACCGCTCCGGCGGCTCACGGCGCCCCACCTGCCGAGCGTGGCGCCAGCGACGTCCGACCGTCCTCGATGCGGACATCGACCTTGGCGCCCTCGAGGGGCACGTCCTCCTCGACGGCGGCGGTCACCAGGACCTGGTCGAACCGTTCGCAGGCCGCCGCGAGACGCTTGCGTCGGGTGGTGTCGAGTTCGGCGAACACGTCATCGAGCAGCACGATCGGCCGGTCACCGACGTCGGCCAGCACCTCGAACGTGGCCAGCTTGAGCGCCAGAGCCAGCGACCAGGCTTCCCCGTGCGAGGAGTAGCCACGCGCCGGCAGCGAGCCGATGTGCAGTTCGAGGTCGTCGCGGTGCGGACCGACGAGGCTGACCCCGCGGGCCAGTTCGTCCGCGGCCGCGGCGGCGAGTGCGTGACGCATCGCCGCCGCGATGGGTGCCGGGTCGGGTACGACCTCGTCGCCGACGTCGTCGAGCGGACCGGCGGAGCTGCGGTACGTCAACCGGATGGGCTCGGGCCGGTCGGCGAGGTCGCGGTAGAAGCCGTCGACCGGACCGGCCAGCGTGCGGACCGCGGCGAGCCGGGCGGCGATCAGTTGTGTGCCGTGGTTGACCAGTTGCTCGGTCCAGACCTCGAGCGTGGCCGCTGCGCTCTCGCGGGCGCCGGACGCGAGCGAGCGCATCTGCTTGAGCAACTGGTTGCGCTGACGGAGGGCGCGTTCGTACTCGCTGCGGGCCGCGGCGAACGCGGGCCGACGCTGCGCGAGCAGCTCGTCGAGGAAGCGCCGTCGTTCGGCCGGGTCGCCGCGCACGATCGCGACGTCCTCGGGTGCGAACAGCACGACCCGCACCACGCCGAGCGCCTCGGCCGAACGGCGCACGTCGTGGCCGTCGACCTTCGTGCGGGTCCGACGGGCCGTGCCGAGTTCGATTTCGAGCGTGCGGCGCCGGCCGTCGTCGGTCTCGGCCTCGATGCGCACGACACCGATCTCGGCGCCTGCCCGCACCAGCGGACCGTCGCTGCTGACGCGGTGTGACGCGCCGGTCGCGGCCCGGTGAAGCGCCTCGAGCAGGTTCGTCTTTCCCTGGGCGTTGGGACCCACCAGGACGGTGACCCCCGGTGCGAACTCGAGGTGGGCCGCCTCGTAGGACCGCACGTCACGCAACTCGAGGCGGCGTACCCGCACCAGTGCTCCTTCGGTCGCCCGCCCCGGCGTCAGCTGACCCGCATCGGCATCAGCAGGTAGGTCAGGTCGTCGACCTGCCCGTCGTCGGCGTGGGGACGCAGCACGGCGGGCTTGAGACCATCGCGCAGTTCGACGCGGATGCGCTCGGTGCCCGTCGCCTCGAGTCCGGACAGCAGGAAGCCGGGGTTGAAGGCGATCGTCAGGCCCTCACCGTCGATCTCGGCCGGCAGCGCCTCGGCGGCGTCGCCCATCTCCTGGTTGCTGGCCTGCAGGTCGACGCTGCCGTCGCCGAAGGTCAGGCTGACGGGCGTGTTGGCCTGGCCCATGGCCACGATCGAGACGCGCTGCAGGGCCTCGACGAGCGCGGCGCGTTCGACGACAACGGAGGTCTCGTGCGCGTCGGGCAGCAGGGCGCGGTAGTTCGGGAACGTGCCTTCGATCAGCTTCGTCGTCAGGCGGCGGTCGCCGAACAGAAACGACACCTGACCGGCCTCGAGAACCACGGTGACCGATCCTCCGACCTCGCTGGCGGCCTTCGCGGCCTCCTGGAGCGAGCGGGCAGGGACCAGTGCGGTGCCCTCGACGGCCTGATCCCAGGACAGCGAACGCACCGCGAGGCGGTAGCTGTCGGTCGCCGCGGCCGTCAGCGTGCCGCCGGCGGCTTCGAGGTGCACGCCGGTCAGCACCGGACGCCCCTCGTCGGACGACGCGGCGCGGGCCACCTGTGAGACCAGACGTGCGAACGCGTCGGCCTTCACGATGCCCTGGGGTGCGTCCTCGGAGGGTTCGGCCAGTGCCGGGAAGTCGTCGGCCTGCATGCCGCGGACGTGGAACGTCGCGCGGCCACAGGTGATCTCGACCCGGTCGGGTTCGCCCGTGACCTGCACCGGCGCATCCGGGAAGCGGGCCACCAACTGCGACAGCAGTCGGCCGGGCAGCAGCACGCGCCCGGGTTGGTCGATCTGCACCGGGATCGAGATCTCGGCGGCCACCTCGAGATCGGTGGCACGACAGGTCAGTCGCCCGTCCGCGGCTTCGAGGAGCACGCCGGACAACGCCGGCAGCGTCACTCGCGCACCGACGGTGCGGGTGGCCCAGGACACGGCTTCGGCGAACTCGGCTCGCTCGGCCCGCAACTTCACGTGGCTTCCTCTCTTACCGGCAGTTGTACACACCGCTTATGGAGTACGAGATGAGAATAGGTAGATCCCGTCTCAGTAATAGGGGGTGTGGATGGTGTGGACGCAGGGGTGTCGGCGCTGGTCAGCGCCGGTTTGCAGGTTGTGGTCGGCGTGGGGAGGAACATCGATGTCGTCCCCAGGTCGGGAAATGACATCGACGTGCTTCCACGGCTCGGGGACATTGTCCACCAGTCCTCCACCGTTCGTCCACTGACCATGACGGTTCCGCGTCCCCAGGCTGTCCACGGTCGGTGCCCCGGCGTCCACCGTCGGACCACAACTCGTCCGCAGCCTCGTCCACGACTTGTCCACAGCAACCTGTGGATACTGTGGACGGATCACGGTCGGCGGGCCCGGGTCTTGATGCGGTTGGTGAGCTCCTGGACCTGGTCGTAGATGGCGCGGCGCTCCTGCATCAACCCCGCGATCTTGGACTTGGCGTGCATCACGGTCGTGTGGTCGCGACCTCCGAAGGCCTTGCCGATACGCGGCAGCGACAGGTCGGTGAGCTCGCGCGCGAGGTACATCGCGATCTGTCGGGCCGTCACCAGCTGCCGGCTGCGGGAGGGCGAGCACAGGTCCTCGACGGTCAGCGTGAAGTAGTCCGCGACCTCGTCCATGATCAGCTGGACGGAGACCTCCTGTTCCCGGTCGTCGGGGAACAGGTCCTTGAGCACCATCTCGGCCATGGCCGAGTCGGCCGACGAGCGCTGCAGGCTCGCGAACGCGCTGACGCGGATCAGGGCGCCCTCGAGCTCGCGGATGTTGGACTCGACCTTCGAGGCGATCAGTTCGAGTACCTCGGGCGGCACGCCGAGCCGGTCGGACTCGGCCTTCTTGCGCAGGATGGCGATGCGGGTCTCGAGGTCGGGCGGCTGGACGTCGGTCATCAGGCCCCACTCGAACCGGCTGCGCAGTCGGTCCTCGAGATGCGGAATCTGCTTCGGTGGCCGGTCGCTCGAGATGACGATCTGCTTCTCGGCGTTGTGGAGCGCGTTGAAGGTGTGGAAGAACTCCTCCTGCGTGCGTTCCTTCTGCTCGAGGAACTGGATGTCGTCGATCAGCAGGACGTCCGTCTGCCGGTAGGTGCGCTGGAAGAAGGTCGTGCGGTCGTCGCGGATCGCGTTGATGAACTCGTTGGTGAACTGCTCGGTGGTGATGTAGCGCACCCGCAGCCGCGGATACAGATTGCGCACGTAATGGCCGATTGCGTGCAACAGGTGCGTTTTTCCCAGCCCGGCGCCGCCGTAGATGAACAGCGGGTTGTAGCTCTTGGCCGGTGCCTCGGCGACGGCGTTCGCGGCCGCGTGGGCGAAGCGGTTGGACGAGCCGATCACGAAGTCGTCGAACGAGTACTTGGGGTTGAGTTGGGTCTCGGGCTCGACCTCGTCGGTCCGTGCGGTCCGCTCGGGGACCGAGACGATGGGGCCGGCCGGACGTCCGGGCGCCTGCAGCGGGCTGGGACCAGAGGCCGTCGCCGGCGGTGCGCTCTCGGGCTGAGGCCGCTCGCGCTGGGGGTCGAGCGTCGGCACGTGCTCGGCGGCGAGTCCGGGGTCCGGGAAGGGATCCTCGTCGGCCTCGTCGCCGGGCGGTGACGCTTCGGACGCACCGGTCGGCGAGCGGTCGCCGTCGCCGGTCGCGAGGTGATCGATCGGTTCGGGGCGCGGCTGGACCGTGATGACCACGTGCAGGGGCCGACCGGCGGCGCTCGACAGGGCCTGGCGGATCCGGTCCCCGCACCGGGTGTCGAGCCACTCGCGGGCGAACGAGTGCGGGCTGGCCAGCACCACGGTGTCGTCGCTGAAACCGACCGGTTGGGTTGCCGCCAACCACTGCCGTTGCGCCGGCGACGAGACCGTCCCCATCACCACGTCGAGGCTCTGGCCCCACAGGGTCTCGAGGTCGAGCGTCGAGGGTTGTGACACGCCTGCTCCTACCGGTCCGGGTGGGCGGGTCGCCGGGGTGGCGATCCCGTCACGGCTGGCTCGAGGTCGGTAGCAGCGCCGGCACCCCCCGACGCTGTCCACAACAGCGTCCACAGGTGTGGAAAGCGCAACTCTTGCGTCGGAACCGACGTCGAGCAGCCGCGGGGGGAAGATTCGTCGTGTCCTCGGTGACGATCGGCCACGCGCTCGAGCGGTGGCAGGTCGTCGCCTCGTGACGGCGAACGGCGGGGGACCGTACACCGCCGGAGCGAACCGTCGCAAGGAGTTATCCACACCGCCCCGAAGTGGCCGCTTCGCGCGCATCCGCTGGACGGGACGCGCACGGCGTGGCAGGGCATGTGGGCGTGTGCCGGATCGACCGACGATCACCGCGTCGGCGTGCGCTCTCGGCCACGGTTGCCCGCCCGGCTCGTGGAGCGGTACTCTCCCCGGACGTCCTGCCTGCACCGATGCTGGATCGCGGTCCATTTCTGTTCTCGGACCGGACCCGCCACCAGCCGCGTGCACCCATCACCGCACCCCAGGGGGGCCGGTCCGTGAAGCGCACCTTTCAGCCCAACAACCGTCGACGCTCGAAGAAGCATGGCTTCCGGGCCCGTATGGCCACGCGTGCCGGCCGTGCGATCGTCAAGAACCGTCGGCGTCGTGGCCGCGCGTCGCTGAGCGCCTGATCACCGTGTCCCCCGTCGCAGTCGACCGGCTGCGCGAGGGTCGCGACATCGCTGCGGTCCTGCGTGGTCGGCGTCAGCGCGCCGGCCGCCTCGCCGTGGTGCATGTGCGTACCGATCGCGAGTCCGGACCGCCGCGTATCGCGGTGGTCGCGTCGCGTCGCGTGGGCACCGCGGTGTCGCGCAACCGCTGCAAGCGCCTGTTGCGCGAGGCAGCACGCGGACTGCCCTGGCGGCACGGGGTCGACGTCGTGTTGATCGCCCGCGCGGACTGCGCGTCCAGCCGACTCGCGCCGGTTCGCGAGGAGCTGGCGCAGCTGGCCCGGTCGCTGGACGTCCTGGACGCCGCATGACCACCCCCGCCACGCCGCAGTCGCCACGCCGCCGCTCACCGCTCGCGCTGGTACTGCTCGGTATCGTGTGGTTGTGGCGCGCAACGGCTCCATTTCGTCAACCCCGGTGCCGTTTCGCACCATCTTGCTCCACTTATGCGGTCGAAGCGATCCGCCGCCACGGCGCGTTTCGAGGTGGCTGGCTGGCCGCCCGTCGTCTCGGCCGCTGTCATCCCTGGAACGTGGGCGGGATCGATCCCGTGCCCTCGAGGAAGTAGAAGGCTGTGGGAGACCTCTGGCAGACTGTTCGCGATGGCGCCATCGGGGCCCTCGACTCGCTGCTGACCCTGCTCCACGACCTCGTGGAGCCCGTCTTCGGTCTCCACGCCTGGGGTTGGGCGATCATCCTGCTCACGATCATCGTGCGCGTGGCGTTGCTGCCGCTCGCGATCAAGCAGACCCGCAGCATGCGGGCGATGCAGGCCCTGGCGCCGCAGCTCAAGGAGATCCAGAAGAAGTACAAGGTCGACCGCGAACTGCTGAAGAAGGACCCTGAGCAGTACAAGGCGAAGCGCCAGAAGCTCAACGAGGAGCAGATGGCGCTCTACCAGCGTGAGGGCGTCAATCCTGCCGCGAGTTGCCTGCCCCTGCTGCTGCAGGCGCCGATCTTCTTGGCGCTGTTCTGGACGCTGCAGTACGCCGGCCGTGCCGGCGGTGGTCTGCGTGGTGCGGAGTTCTACTTCTTCACCGGGATCGGCGAGGGCGGCCTGGAGATGGTCGTCCGCAACGCCGGCTGGCCCGGCTGGCTGCTGATCGTGCTGATGTCGGGGACGATGTTCTGGTCCCAGAAGCAGATGATGGCGCGCAACGCCGCCACCCAGGCGGCCGACAACCCCATGGCGCAGCAGCAGAAGATCCTGCTGTACGTCATGCCGGTGTTCCTGGCCTTCATCTCGTTCAACTTCCCGCTCGGCATCCTTCTGTACTGGGTCACGACCAACTTCTGGCAGGTCGTCCAGCAGTGGGTGATCCTGCGCGAGGTCAAGCACGAGGTCGAGACGGGCACCCTGGCCGAACACCCCGGCGGGGAGGCTGCGGCTGGCGACCACAAGCGCAAGGGCAACAAGCCCAAGGGCGGCGCGACGTCCGGCTCGTCCAAGCCGGACGCGAAGCCCACACCGGACGCGAAGCCCAAGCCGAAGCGTGACACGCCCGGCGGGGCCAAGGGCGGCAACGCCGGCGGTGCCGCCAAGGGCGAGGACGACGCTCGCCCATCCAAGAAACGCGACCACCTGCCGCGGCGCGGCGACACGCCCCGCGACCGCTGATCCACGGAGTAGCCCGTTCATGAGCCGACGCATCGAAGTCTCCGCCGACACCCTCGACGCCGCTCTGCGCCGGGCCGTCGCCGACCTGCTCGATTGCCCCGAGGACAAGGTCGACCTGCGCGTCGACGGGCCTGGCATCGACGAGGTGGCCGGCACCTTCCGCCTCGAGGTCGCGGTGGCCGGACCCGGCCGCGACGACCGCGACGGCACTGATTCGGCTGGCCGCGAGGAACGCGACGAACCCGAGTTGGTGACCCCTGAGCAGCTCGACGAGGAGGCCGACGCGGCCGCCGATTTCCTCGAGGGACTGCTCGACGCACTCGAGCTGCCCGGCGATCTGCGCATCCGGGTACAGGAGGATCATGCCGAGGTCGAGGTCGTCGAGATCGGCAGCGGCGCGCTGATCGGTCGTCGTGGCCAGACGCTGGAGGCCATCCAGGAACTGGTGCGCTGTGCCCTGCAGCGCGAGTTCCAGCGACGCTCACGCGTCAAGATCGACGCCGAGGGCTACCGCTCACGCCGCCTCGAGAAGCTGCTCGAGAAAGCCGAGGAGGCGATCGAGGACGTGCTCGACACGGGTGAGTCCGTGCGGCTCGAGCCGATGGACGTCTTCGAGCGCAAGGCCGTGCACCACCTGGTCGCCGAGCGCGGCGGTGTCTCGAGTCGCTCGCAGGGTCGAGAGCCCGCGCGGCGTGTCATCATCGAACTCGACGAGTAACGCTCCCGCACGACCTCTGCGGCCCGGGCTTCCACGCCCGGGCCGCCTGCGTTCCACGTGGAACGCAGCGGAAACCGGCGCTGACCAGCACGAACGCGCTCAGATCGCCACTGCGGGGCGTTGCGATGGCAACGGTGGTCTCGCCCTACCCCTCGGCGTCACAGGGGTGTGCACTCAGCGCGCGTCTGACCGGGCGGTCGTCGCTGCTTTCGACCGCCGTGTCGCGGCCGAATACGCCGTCGTCACGGATCGCGGAGGTGACTCCCAGCGTCGTGCTCCAGGTGAGCGGTTCATCGGCGGTCCGGGCGGGCCCCGCCGGGGCGCCCCGTACGGACGAGGTGGCCGCGGCGCGTGGGTTGGCCCTCGGGTGTCGCGACCTCGCCGACACGCTCGCGCTGTGGCCGGGTTCACGCGGTAGCCGGGACGCTGGATGGGCGCCGGCGCATGTGCCGGGTCACGTGGCAGTCGGGGGGTTCGCACAACCCGGGTCGGTTCCGCGAGGCGGACGCTCCGTGTCATCCGGCGGGTGACGGATCCTCGCGCGACGCACGCGTTCGTGGCTCCCGCGTTTACGGCGCCGCTTCCCCCGGCCCCAGGGTTGGACGGCCCGGGAGCGTCCGCTCAGACCCCGGCTGTGGTCCTGATCCGTCCCAGGGACGCGCCTGCCGTGATGGTGCGGCGCCTGACGCGACCGTGGGCCAGGCCGCGATGTTTCACGTGGAACGTGGCAGGACGGGCCGATGCAGGCCTAGATCCGGGCGTTCCACGTGGAACGGCTAGCCTCCGGTCCCATGGACCAACTCACGCCAGGGCAGCGCGCGGACCTCGAGCGGTTCGCGGACGCTGTCGAGGCGTCACCCCACAACCTGGTGTCGAGTCGCGCCCGGTCAGAGTTGCGGTCGCGCCACGTGCCCGAGTCGGTGGCCTTCGCGCGCATGCTCCCCCCAGGACCGGCCCGGGTGCTCGACATCGGCTCGGGCGGCGGCTTCCCGGGTCTCGTGGTGGCCGTGACGAGGCCGGACCTGCAGGTCGAACTGCTCGACAGCACCCGGAAGAAGACCGAATTCCTGCGTGGCGTCGCCGTCGAACTGGGTCTGGGGGTCGTGGTCCACACCGGGCGCGCCGAGGAGCTGGGACGGGGCGAACTGCACGCGGCCTTCGATGCCGTCACCGCGCGAGCCGTCGCCTCGCTCGATCGCCTCATCACGCTCGCCGTGCCGTTCCTGCGGCCCGGGGGGACCTTGTACGCCATCAAGGGGGAGCGCTGGGCGGAGGAGGTCGATGGGGCCGCGGACGTGCTGCGCCGCGCCGGTGCGCGTATCGCGGCCACACCGCTCGATACGGGGGGCGGCGGCGATGGCGCCACCCCGCGGGTTGTTAGCATCGTCAGGAACTGAGCCGAATGCCCGCGCGGACCGGCAACTGCCTGGTGGGACGGAAACCAGCCATGGAATCGCAACAGCCACAGGTCGACGGCGGCCGGGCCTCGGCGAGCGCACCCCCACCGGGCGTCGCGCCGCCGCCACCTGACCTCATGGCAGCGGTCACGACGGCGCGTGCGCCCGAACCTGACCGCCAACCGGGGGCGGCGACGGTGATCTGCATCGCCAACCAGAAGGGTGGGGTCGGCAAGACCACGACGACGGTGTCGTTGGCCGCCGCGCTCGCTCAACTCGGGGCGCATGTCCTGGTGGTGGACCTCGATCCCCAGGGCAACGCGACCACGGGGTTCGGTCTGCGGGTGGCCGAAGGCGAGCCGAGCACCTACCAGGTGCTCGTCGACGGCATGCCCATCGCGGACGCCGCACTGCACACCGACATCGACGGACTCGATGTATTGCCCTCGTCGCTGGACCTCGCGGGCGCGGAGGTGGAACTCGTCCCGGCGTTCTCCCGCGAACTGCGCATGCGCCGTGCCCTCGAGGATGCACGTGCCACGTATGACGTCGTGTTCGTCGACTGCCCGCCATCGCTGGGGCTGTTGACCATCAACGCACTGGTCGCGGCGGATCAGGTGTTGGTCCCGATCCAGTGCGAGTACTACGCGCTCGAAGGACTCGGACAGCTGATGCGCACCGTGCAGCTGGTCGGCGACAACCTCAACCGCGACCTCGAACTGGGCGGCGTCGTCCTTACAATGTACGATGCGCGGACCAACCTGTCGCAACAGGTCGTGGACGAGGTACGCGGCTACTTCGGCAGCCGGGCCTACAACACGGTGATCCCCCGTACCGTGCGGCTCTCCGAGGCCCCGAGCTTCGGGCAGCCCATCACGGTCTTCGACCCCCACAGCCGTGGATCGCGCGCCTATCAGCGCCTGGCCCGCGAGGTCGGCGAACGACTCGGTCTGGCCATCTCCCCGGCCGAGGATTCACCGCTGGACCGGTTGCTCGGCGGTGCCAGCCCCGTGCGCCCGCCCGCGCAGGAGGATGCATGATGGCGACACGTCGTGGCGGGCTCGGACGCGGCCTGGCGGCACTCATCCCGCCGGGGGAGCCGGGGGAGGGCGGCGCGCGGGCGACCCTGGTCGAACTCGAGATCGACCAGATCGTCCCGAACCCCCGTCAGCCCCGCGACGTGTTCGACGAGGACGAACTCGCCGGCCTGGCGACGTCGATCGCCGACATGGGCGTGCTGCAGCCCTTGGTCGTGCGACCAAGTGAGGACGGCCGCTACGAACTCGTCGCAGGCGAGCGACGCCTACGAGCCTCCCGCATGGCCGGGCTCGAGCGGGTGCCGGCGGTCGTGCGGCACACCGAGGACGCCGACCTGCTCAAGGAAGCCCTGGTCGAGAACATCCACCGGGTGCAGCTCAACCCGCTGGAGGAGGCCGCCGCCTACCGGCAACTGCTCGACGACTTCCAGTTCACCCAGGAGGAGCTCGCGACCAGGCTGGGCAAGTCGCGCCCGGCGATCAGCAACGCGCTGCGGCTGCTCAGCCTGCCCTCGACCGTCCAGCGTCGCGTCGCTGCCGGCGTCATCAGCGCCGGGCATGCCAAGGCGCTGCTTGCCATCGACGACGCGGCCGAGATGGCGCGTGTGGCCGACCGCATCGTCGCTGAGGGGCTGTCGGTGCGGGCCACCGAGGAGCTCGTGCGGGTCCGCTACCTCGAACCCGACGACGAACCCGACACCGCGCCGCACCGCCGACCACGGCGCCGGCCCGTCGCGCCGGGCCTGCTCGACCTCCAGGACGACCTGTCCGACGCACTGCGGACCCGGGTGAAGATCACCATGGGTCCGCGCACCGGGCGTCTCCAGATCGAGTTCAGCTCGGTCGACGACCTCGAGCGCGTGGTCGCCGTGATCGCCCGCGGTCTCGAGGGCGACGGCAGCGGCCTGCCCGCGACCGCCGCCGCGGTCACCGAGGTGCACCAGTCGCGGGGCGACGCCGACCTCGACGCGGTCATCGACCGCGTGGTCGAGACGCCGGATCTCGACGAGGAGCTCGGCTAGACCTCGCCGGCCGGGCGCGTCAGGTGTCGCACCCCGCCGTCGCCGTCGCCGAGCAGCGCCTCGGTGGCCATGTCGACGAACAGGCCGTGGCCCGCGATCCCGGGCACGAGCGCGAGCTCGACGTCCATGACGTCGGGATCCTCGATACCGCCGGGGAGACGGCCGTCGAGGACGTGGTTGCCGTTGTCGGTGACGTAGGGGGTGTCGCCGCCCCGCAGCGCCACCTCGAAACCGAGCGTTTCGAGCCGGCGACGGACCGGGCCGACGGCGAAGGGGACCACCTCGATCGGGAGGGGGAAGGTGTCGGCGAGCCGGTCGACGAGCTTGTCGGCGGTCGCGATGACCACGAACCGGGCGGCGAGCGACTCGACGACCTTCTCGCGCAGCAGCGCACCGCCGCCGCCCTTGACCAACTGCAGGTCGTGGTCGAGTTCGTCGGCGCCGTCGACGGCGAGGTCGAGGTCGGTCGTGGTCGCCACGTCGAGCAGGCGGATACCGAGCTCACGGCAGCGGGCGGCCGTCGCCTCCGAAGTCGGTACCCCGGCGACGTCGAGACCGCGGGCCGCCAGGGCATCGAGGAAGAACGCGACCGTCGAACCGGTCCCCAGGCCCAGTCGCATGCCGTCCTCGACCAGCTCGGCGGCGGCCTCGCCGGCGGCACGCTTCGCGTCGCTCATGCTCGTCTCCCGGTCATCGTCGTCAGCCGCGCCACTCGGCGAGCAGGAGCGGCAGCTCGCCGAGTCCCTCGAGGACGAGGTCGATGTCGAGGCCGTCCGGTGGTTCCTGCAGGTGGCCCCAGGGACCGCGTCGTAGCCAGCAGGTGCGCATGCCGAACCTGGCGGCGGGCTCGATGTCGTTGTCGATCCGGTCGCCGACGTAGAGCGCGTCGGCCGGTTCGGCGGCATCGAGCAGTTCCAGCACGCCCGCGAAGAACGCGAGGTCCGGCTTCTCGCTACCGAGCTCCTCGGAGGTGATGAGCACGTCATGGGGCAGCTCGAGGCGGCGTAGCTGGGCGGTGCGGATGGCCGGCTGGTTGCCGGCGATGGCGACCTCGAAACCGAGGTCGCGCAACTCCTGCAGGCAGGGGCGGACGTCGGCGTAGACGTCGACGTCCTGCAGCCCGCCGAAGCGGCGCTCGTGCTCGTCCAGGAAGTGCTGCCACTCCACGTTGGGTGCGAGGTGGGGGAAGACCACGTGGTGATCCTCGCCCTGCGAGATCGCCGCACCGAGGACCGAGGCGAAGGTCAGCGGCGACACCCCGAGCAGATCGGCCCAGATCGACCAGACCCGGGTCTCGTCGATCAGGACCTCGCCGACGTCGAAGATGACCGTGCGCGGGGCCGGACCCTCCGGGTCGGGCAGCGATGCGGGGTCGAAGTCCAACTCGCGCAGATGGTCGTCGACCTCGTCGGGCGGTGGTGCGGCGCTCGGGTCGATCGGGATCTCGGAGGTCGTCATGCCCCGGTGGTCCCGGTCCCCGCCCGGCCGCTGGCCAGCGCCAGACCGAGCAACGTGTCGCACAGCTGCCCGAAGCTCAGCCCGGCCGCCTCGGCCGCGAGGGGCACCAGCGACGTGTCGGTCAGGCCGGGACACGTGTCGAGCTCGAGCAGCCACGGGGTGCCGTGGCTGTCGACGATCATGTCGGCACGCGAGATGTGGCGGGCGCCGATGGCCTCGTAGGCGCCGACGGCAGCGGCGGCGCAGGCGGCGGCCGCGGCGTCGTCGAGGCGGGCGGGTGCGTGGAACTCGGTCGCGCCGGCGGTGTAGCGCGCCGCGAAGTCGTAGGCACCCTCCTTCGGCTGGATCTCGACCGCCGGCAGGGCACGGCCGTCGAGCACCGTGACCGCGACCTCGGTACCGGCGATGAACTGCTCGAGCAGGACCGCCTCGGCGTAGCCGAGTGCGCCGACGATCGCCTGCGGCAGCGCGGCGGCGTCATGGACGATCGAGAGTCCCAGCGACGAACCGCCCGTCGCCGGCTTGACGACGACCGGCAGCCCCAGCGCGTCGGCGACCCGGTCGACGACGGCCACGGCCCCCATCTCGCGGAACGCCTGCTGGGTGAGGGTGACGCCACGTGGGGTGTGCAGCCCGGCGCGCCGGTACAGGCCCTGGGCGATCGGCTTGTTCCACGCGAGGGAGCTGGCCAGCACGTCGGGGCCGGTGTAGGGCACGCCGACCAGTTCGAGCAGCGCCTGGACGGTGCCGTCCTCGCCCGCCGAGCCGTGCAGGGTGAGGAAGGCCGCGTCGAAGCCGCCCCGCTCGAGGACCCGGACCAGTTCGCCGTCCACGTCGAGACGGGTCACCTCGTGCCCGTTGTCGGTCAGGGCGTCGGCGACGCGGCTCCCGGAGCGCAGGCTGACCTCGCGTTCGAGCGAGATGCCTCCGGACAGGACGGCAACGTTGGACGGCACGAGCAGACCTCCTGGTGCGTCAGCCGACGGCGCCGCGGCCCTCGTTGGGGCGCGACGCGGCGGCAGGGGCATTGGCACCGTAGACGGCACGGACCAGTTCGAGCTCGGCATGCAGCAACGCACCGAACCGTTCGATGCCGTCGGCGATGCGTTCGGGCGAGGGCTGCGAGAAGCACAGGCGCAACTGGTTCCCACCGGACCCGTCGGCATAGAAGCCACGGCCGGGCACGTAGGCCACGCGGTGGTTGATCGCCTTGGCGAGCAGGTCCGAGGTGTCGATGCCGTCGGGCACGGTCATCCAGACGTAGAAGGCGCCGACGGGACGGGTCCAGCTCACCCCCTCGGGCATGTGTTCGTCGAGGGCGGTGAGCATCGCCTCGGCCTTGTCCTGGTAGACGCCGCGGAAGCGCTTGACCTGTTCGCGCCAGGGTTGGCTCGCCAGCCACCGTTCCACGATCATCTGGGTCAGCGTGGCCGGGCACAGGTCCGCGGCCTCGCGCAGCAGGACCAGCTTGTCGCGTACCGGGTGCGGTGCGGCGACCCAGCCGGTGCGAACGCCCGGCGCGAACGTCTTGGACACGGTGCCGACGTAGATCACCCGGTCGGGCACGAGCGCACGGATCGACGGCTGGATGCGGCCGGCGAAGTCGAGCAGCCCGTAGGGGTTGTCCTCGAGGATGAGCAGGTCGTGCTCGTCGGCGAGTTCGGCGAGGCGGTGGCGCCGCTCGACCGACAGCGACACGCCGGCCGGGTTCTGGTGGTTCGGGATGGTGTAGACCAGCTTGGCGCGCCGGCCCTCGGCGCGCAGGTTCGCCAGCAGGTCCTCGAGCGCATCCACCTGCATGCCGTCGGCGTCCATCGGCACGTGGCGGACATCGGCCTGGTGGCTGGCCAGCGCGCCCAGCCCACCGACGTAGGTCGGACCCTCGGCGATGACGACGTCGCCCGGGTCGACGAAGCACTTGGTGATCAACTCGAGGGCCTGTTGGCCACCGGCGGTCACCACGAGGTCGTCGGCGTGGGCCGGCACGTCCTCGTGGGCCATGACCTCGACCAACTGTTCGCGCAGTTCGGGCCGTCCCTGCCCGATGCCGTACTGCAGGGCGACCGCACCGCTCTCGCGGATCACGGCGGCGGCGACATGCTCGGCCGCCTCGAGGTCGAGTGCCTCGACGGCCGGGTTGCCCCCTGCGAACGAGACGATCTCGGGCCGTGCCGAGAGTGCGAACAGGGCCCGGATCGCCGACGCGTTCATGCCCTGTACGCGCTCGGCGTAGCGGGAGAGGTAGGGATCGGTGTCGAGCCGCACGCGCGTCTTTCGGGTCGCGCGCCGCCCGGTGGCCGGGCAGGCGCGGGGGGCCGATACGACGCACGCCGGACACGAGCGCGACGCCGGTAGGATCGAGCGTAGCGAGCAGTCCGCGCCAACAGGGCAGGCAGCCATGACGGACGTGCAACTGGCCCCACCGGCGACCCGTCACGTCGCGGCGGGCGGGTGGCGACGAGCCGTCGTCGGCCTGCTGGTCGGCGCGCTGGCCGGGGGTCTCGCGTTGCAGGTGGTGCCACGCGACGCCTGGTACCGGCGCCGACAGGGCTGACGTGTCCAGGCGTCTGGTTCCGCTGCACGGCGACGTGGTCGAGGAGTTGCCCTGGCCGTGCCGCGAGTGCCTGTTCTGGGAACTCGGTGGTGCCTGCCCCGGCCGTACCGGCCCGGTCGCGAAGACCCACGACGGCGACGATCCGCTCACCCGCAAGCAGGCCTGGGCGTCGGCGCTGGTCCAGGACGGCCGCCACGCCGGACGGGTCGTCAAGGTCGACGACGAGGTGGCGGCCCATGCCGTCTTCGCCCCGGTCGAGGCGTTCGCCCGCCGGCCCGCCTTCGTGCCGTCGCCGACCCCCGGGTCACTGCTGCTGGCGACCGTCTGGGTACAGCCGCAGTGGCGTGGACTCGGACTCGGACGTCTGCTCGTGCAGGCGGCACTCAAGGAGGCGATCCGGCTCGACCTGCCCGCCGTCGAGGCCTACGGCGACCGTCGCTGGCACGAACGCGAGTGCTATCTGCCGGCCACGTGGCTGCTGCACGAAGGCTTCGAGGTGCACGGCGAGCATCCGCGCACACCCCTGCTGCGCATCGATGCGCGGCGCACGTTGCGATGGGCCGAGTCACTCGAGCACGCCCTCGAGGAGATGCTCGCCCACCTGCCCAGACGGGTCCGGACCCCCGTTCCGGCACCGGCCCAGGTGTCGCGACACGTGGGTCGGGACGACGAGTACCCGCCGGTACGCTGAGCGGCTGCCGGCGCCGAGGTCGTGGCGCCATGAACCCGACTGATGCCACTTGCGCGCCTACCGCGAACTGTTCGCGCATCCCGATGCGCGCTGGCCGCTGTTCACCTCGACGATCTCGCGGCTGACACCGGGGATGATCGCGCTGGCGATCGTGCTGATGCTGCGCGGCAACGGCTACAGCTACGCGGCCGCCGGGGTGGTGACCTCCGCCCATCAGATCGGGGTGGGCCTCGGCGCGCCGGTCCAGGGCCGTCTCGCCGATCGCCTCGGGCAGACGCGGGTGCTGGTACCCGACGCCGTGCTGTACGCGGCCGGCACGGTGGCCCTGGCCCTCCTCGCGGCGCGCGGCGCACCGGTCGCGCTGCTCGTGGCCGTGACGGCGTTGTCCGGGTTGTTCCTGCCGCCGGTCACCGCCTGCTCACGCGTGCTGCTGTCGCGACTGTTCCCGTCCGGACGTGGACGCGAGACCGCGTTCGCCGTGTCGTCGATCGCGGTCGAACTCGGCTTCGTCCTGGGGCCGCTCGCCGCGGCCGCGATCACGGCGCGCGTCAGCGGAAGTGCCGCCGTGGTGACGGCCGGCGTGATCGCGATGGTCGGCGCGCTGGGCTACGCCGCGACGCCGGCGGCGCGGGTCGTGCCCCCACGGGTCCACGCGGTCGGGCCAGGCGGGGCGTTGCGCTCGGCGGGGGTACGGGTCATGGTCCTGGCCTTCGGGTGCATGGCGATCGTGTTCGGCGTCATCGACATCGTGGTCCCGGCGGTCGCCGAGTTGGCCGGCTCTCCCGGCGCGGCGGGTGGCCTGCTCGCGGCGATCGCGGGCGGCAGCCTGCTCGGGGGCCTGGTCTACGGCGCGCGGTCGTGGCCGGGAACGCTCGACCAGCGCCTGCGGGTGCTGGTGGTCGTGCTGGCTCTGGGGCTGGCGCTGCTCCCACAGGCGCTCGGGTCGTTGCCCCTGTTCGCCGGGGCGCTGTTCGCCGGCGGGCTGTTCCTGGCACCGACCACGATCTGTGCGTTCCAACTGATCGACGACCTCGCGCTGGCCGGGACCCAGACCGAGGCGCAGTCGTGGACCCAGTCCGCGGTCGTGTTCGGGGTCGCCGCCGGCGCCGCCGTCTCGGGCGGGGCGGTCGAGGTCCGTGGACCCGGCCTGGCGCTGCTCGCCGGCGCGGGCGGGGTCGCCCTCGGTGCCCTGGTCATCCATCTCGGCGTCCGCCGACTGCGCCCGGCGGTACCGGTCGCCTGATGGAGGTCAGCTCGCGGCCGCCGCCCGGGCATGGACACCGGTCAGAAAGCCCACCAGTGCGTCGGCCAGGGCGGCGGCGATCTCGCGCTGGAAGCCGGGATCGGCCAGTCGCCGGCCCTCGTCGGGATGTGTCAGGAATCCCGGTTCGACCAGCGCCGCGGGCGCGCGTGACTCGCGTAGCAGCGCGGTCGTCGACGGGTGCGTACGGCAGTTGAGCGTGCCGGTGGCCGCCACGACCTCGTCGACCACGTACTGCGCCAGCAGGCGGCCGCGCTCGGAGACCGCGCCCTCGTGGCCGAAGTAGTAGGCGGCGGCGCCGTGGGCCGCGGGCGAATCCATCCCGTTGCAGTGGATCGAGAGGATGGCCTCGACGTCCTCGCGGTTGGCGTGCTGGGCGCGCTCCGAGGGTGTCGGCGAGGTCGCCGGGCCGCGTGCCAGGATCACCTGGGCACCCATGGCCGCGAGCCGGCCCTGGAGCAGCGCCGCGATCTCCCAGGTGACCTGGTGCTCCTCGATGCCGTCGGGGTTGACGAAGCCCGGCTGCGCGGGACTGTGACCCGGATCGATCAGCACCCGCACCCCGGCGATCGAGTGGCGGGGCGCCCGGCGCAGCCACTCGCGCTCACGCACCGCGTAGGCCGGCGCCTCCTGGTGCTGGCGGTACAGCCGCCGCAGCAGATCGATGGTCTCGGGGCCGGCGATGCCGTCGCTGTTGAGCCCGACGTTGAGCTGGAACTCGCGCACGGCGTCGAAGGTCTGCGAGGCGTACAGGCCGTCCTCGTAGCCGGCGTCGAAGCCGAGCTGGTTGAGGCGGCGCTGCAGGTCGCGTACGTCGTCGCCCTGCAACGGGGGCCGGGTCACGTACAGCATCCGGTCACCGAGCCGGTACGAGGCGCCAACGAGGGCGTGCCAGGTGTCGGGACCCACGACCCCGTCGGCCGGCAGGCCGCGCTGCTGCTGGAAGGCACGGACCGCGCTCAGGGTGTGCGCGTCGAAGACGCCGCGGTCTGAGTCGCACGGCATGCCGAGCTCGCCGAGCCGACGTTGGACGTCCTCGACCTCGGGGCCAGCGGATCCGAGTTGGATGAGTTCCATACGGCCGCCGAGCGTAGGGCCTCGGAGGATCGGCGGGGCCACGACCACCGCCCGTCAGACGTCGCGAAGCCAGCGGTCGCCGTGCTCGGAGAACCCCATGCGGGCCAGGTAACGCCGGTGCATGCCGGTCGCGCCGTGGGCCGAGACCTGCCGGAAGCCGGCCCCGCGGAAGACTCCCGAGTCGCCGAACAGGACCTGGCCGGCCGTGAAGTCGCGGTGCTCGGGCGTGACGTAGTCGAGGTCGAGGTGCCCGACGTCACCCACGCGACGGGCCAGGACGACCCCGACGGGTACCGCGTCGCGCAGCACGAACCAGGCGAGGTGGTCGGCGTGGACACCGTCGAACGCGGGCTGCGACTCGCGGATGTCGTCGCGATGGAACGCGACGAAGCGTTCGAGCACGGGCGCGGTCGGCTCGGCTTCGACGATCTCGAAGTAGGCCGCCCGGGAGCGGTCGCCGAGCAGGCGCCACAGGTAGTAGACGTCGATGACGACGATGGCGCCGTTGGCCAACCACACCGGCGGCGAACTGATCAAGACGCCGTAGGTGGTGAACACCAGCGCGCCGACGAGGTTGACCACCCTCAGACGCAGCACCGAGGCCATCAACAGGCTCGCCACGATCAGTGCCGAGGCGAGATAGCCGATCAGTTCGACGACGTCTGGCATGGGTCAGGTCCTGTCGGGGTACACGAGGGACGGACAGCGCACTGCCCCGGGCGGCGGGCCCGGGGCAGCGGCGGGAGCGATGCAGCTCAGACGTCCGTGGCGCGCAGGCGCAGCCGAGCACGCCCGACGCAGTCACACATAGTCGGCCAGGTCGCTCAGCAGTGCCGACTTCGGCTTCGCGCCGACGATGCGCTTGTCGGGCTGGCCGTCCTTGAACACCATCAGCGTGGGGATCGACATGACGCCGTACTCGCGCGCCGTGCCGGGGTTCTCGTCCACGTTGAGCTTGAGCACCTTGAGCTTGCCGCCGTGCTCGTCCGCGATCTCGTCGACGATCGGGCTCACCATGCGGCACGGTCCGCACCATTCGGCCCAGAAGTCGACGAGCACCGGGGCGTCGGCGTCGAGGACTTCGGTCTTCCACTCACCGTCGGTGACGGGGGTCGCGCCCATCGGTCGTTCCTTGTCTGTCGGGGATCGGGGGAAGTGTGTGTCGCGGACGGAAACGTGACGCGCCGTCCGGCTATTCCGTCGCGTCAGCGCGGGTCCTCGGGTGCCGCATCGGTGTGTTCGGCCAGGAACCGCTCCGCGTCGATGGCGGCGCGGCAGCCCGTGCCGGCCGCCGTGATGGCCTGCCGGTAGACCTGGTCCATCACGTCGCCGCAGGCGTACACGCCGGGCACGTTGGTGGCGGTCGAGGGCTGGTCCACGAGCAGGTAACCCTCCTCGTCGCGGTCGAGCACCCCGTCGAACAGCCAGGTGTTGGGGATGTGGCCGATGGCGAGGAAGAGGCCCTCGGCGGGGAAGTCGCGGGTCTCGCCAGACACGGTGTCGCGCAGCAGCAGCGAGGACACGGCCCCGTCGGAGCCGCGGACCTCGGCCACCTCGGCGTTCCAGACGAACTCGATCTTGTCGTTCTTGAAGGCGCGGTCCTGCATGATCTTGGAGGCGCGCAGTTCGCCGCGCCGGTGGACCACCGACACCTTGGAGGCGAACTTGGTCAGGAAGATCGCCTCTTCCATGGCCGAGTCGCCGCCGCCGACGATCACGACGTGCTTGTCCTTGAAGAAGAACCCGTCGCACGTGGCGCAGGCGGACACGCCCGAGCCCCACAGTTCGGTCTCGCCGGGCACGTCGAGGCGGCGCGGCTTCGCGCCGGTCGCGATGATGAGCGAGCGGGTCGAGATGGTCACGCCGGACGCGGTCGTGAGCGTCTTGATCGGGCCGGACAGGTCGACCGAGGTCACGTCCTCGGTGATGAACTGGGTCCCGAAGCGCTCGGCCTGGGCGCGCATGTTCATGACCAGTTCGGGTCCCATGATGCCGTCGGGGAACCCGGGGAAGTTCTCGACGTCGGTGGTCAGCGTGAGCTGGCCCCCGGTCGGGCCGCCGTCGACGACGCCCTCGATCAGCAGCGGCTCGAGCGCCGCACGGCCGGTGTAGAGCGCGGCGGTCAGGCCGGCAGGACCGGATCCGACGATGACGACGTCGTGGATCCGGGTGTCTGGAGCGGGGCGGTCGGTGACGGACATGCGGGCAGCACCTGTGGTCGTGGGAGAGCCGTGCGCCGAGGTTGGTGACGCACCGCGAGCCTAAACGGCACCGGCCCGGGGGACATTCCCATACGGCGCGCCCAGGCCCCGACGGTCAGGGTCGGACGGCCAGCAGGTCGCAGGTCGTGCGGTCGAGGACCTGCACCTCGGGGACCGACCAGGTGTCCGAGCCGGGGTCGAGGGTCACGAATCCGAGCACGACGACCGGGGTGCCCTCGAAATCGGCCACCTCGGCGTACGCCGCGATGCCCTCGCCACGGCCGGCCTCGGCCGACGTGTCCAGGCAGTCGGCGACCGCCTCGCGGTCCTGCGTGCTCGGGGTGCCGGCAGCGCGGATCGCCGGATCGGCGTCGTCGCGGTCGGACGTCGCCTGCCACCGGTCGAGGTAGTCGGCGGCAAGGGCCGCACCCTCCGGCGGCGGGAGTTGCCGGGCGGCGAGGTCGGTCAGTTCGGGCGTCAGCAGCACGGCATCGAGGTCGTCGTCGTCGAGCGACCGGCCCTGGGCGACCAGCACCGGCTGGTCGGGCATCCGCGACAGGGCCATGTCCTCGTCGGCGGCCTCGTCGGCGGCCTCGCCCTCGGCCTCGGGGGCAGCCTCCTGGGTGGCCTCTTCCTCGGCTTCCTCCGCCTCCATCTCGATGTCCGCCGCGCCGCCATCGGCCCCGAAGGTGTCGGCCATGGGGGTCTCTGCGGCGTCCTCGCCGCCGCTGCCGATGGAGCTCAGGCCGGCGATGCCCGCCACGACGACCAGGACCGCGGCGGCGGCACCGGCCAGGCCGCCCGCCCACCGGGGCACCGACCGGGCAGCGCGGCGGGCGGCCAGGTCGTCGCGCTGGGCGAGTTCGGCCTGGGCCGCGACGCGGGGGTCGGGTTCGTGGGTCGCAGCCGGTGCGAGCAGGCCGGCCAACTCGGCGTCGAGTGCCGTGCGCAGACGCTCGGCGAAGCCGTCGGGGAGTGGCGTCGGCTCGATGGAGGCGAGCGCGTCGTCGGCGCGTCGCGCCGCGGCGAGCTGGGCGCGCAGCGTCGCGTCCCCGGCGAGCTCGGCCTCGAAGGCCTCGCGCTCGTCCGGGGCGAGATCGTCCGACAGGTAGTCGGCGATGCGCTCGGCGGCGTCCACGGTCGTGGGGATCCTCCCGCCCTTGTCGGGCGTCATGGGAAGTCTGGTTCGGCACCGGTAGGACGTCGACCCACCGGCGAAGGTTGCGCGGCCGGATCAGGCCGGCGGCCCCCGGCTCTGCAGGTCGGCGGGCGACGGGCGCTGGTCCGCCGGGTCGCGGTCGGTGGCACGGCGCGGCGGCGCGTCGGCCTCGAGCCGATCCGCGAGCAGTTCGCCGAGACGGACCCGCGCACGTGACACGCGGCTCTTCACCGTCCCGACGGGCAGGTCGACCGACGCGGCCGCGTCGGCATACGACAGACCTTCGACGGCCACCAGCAGCAGCAACATCCGTGACTGCTCGTCGAGTTGCGCGAGCGCAGCCTCGACCGTCATCGCGGTCTCGCGCGCCGCGATGACGTCGTCGGCGACCGGTTCGTTCCCGACGGCGGTGACGTCCTCGACCGGCGTGGACGGGCGGCGCGCGTCGTAGCGGACGTGGTCGGTGCACACGTTGCGCGCGATGCGGTAGAGCCAGGTCGACAGCTTGGCATCGCCACGGAAGCTCGCGGCGCCGCGGGCGAGCCGGACGAAGGTCTCCTGGACCGCGTCCTCGGCGTCGCTGGGTGATCCGAGCACCCGCAGGCACACCGCGAACAGCCGCCGCTGGTAGCGCTGCACCAGCTCGTGGAAGGCAGCTTCACGCTCGCCCGACGGCAGCGCCACGTCGGCATACCGGGCCAGGACGGCCTCGTCGCTGTCGGGGGTCGGGGTGGTCACGGTCATCGGCTCACGACGGTCCGCGGAGCTGGACCTCGGCCACCTCGGCGGCGTACTGCCCGCTCGCATTGGGTGACAGCCCGGTGATCCACAACAGCCAGTACCGGTTGGTGGTCGGCGTGAGGTGGAACTCCTGCGACGCCCGGATGTCGTTCTGGGCGGCGCGGAACGGTCCCCAGCCCTCGAGTCCATCGGCCGCGTCGGGCAGGCTGTCCGCGGCGTAGATCTCGACGTCCACCCCGCCGCGGATCAGTTGCACGACGACGTTGCGGACCTCGAGTCGTTCGCCGAGGTCGACCACGAGTCCGACACCGTCCTTGGCGCCGCCGAACTGCGCGGTGGCGTACGTGTCGGTGCTCCACGCCGTCTGCAGGTCGCCGTCGGCGGCAAGGGACGCCTCGCCGGCGTTGTCGCCGAGCCCGGGCGCGCTCGGGTCGAACACCACGGCGCCGGCGGGTCGCCACTGCACCGCCGACGAGGAGGGCGGCGGGCTCTCGCGCATCGCCAGCACGGCGAACACGGCCGCCAACGTGACGACCGCGGTGGCGACCACGGCCGCGGCCAGGCGGGTGGTGTACTCGCGACGGGTGGTCGGCAACGGACCCGAGATGCGGGCCTCGTCGAGGGAGGCGTCGCCGCCGCGGGCCCCGCCCGCCGGGCCGACCAGGCGCGCGGTCAGCTCGCTCGGCTTGACCGTGACCAGGTCGCCGAGCACGGCGGCCATGGCGGTGCCGTCCTCGAAGCGTTCTTCGCGGTCGCGGCGCGTGGCACGGACCACGACGTCGTCGAGCAGCCGGGGGATGTCGGGTCGGACCTGCCGCGGCGGCATCAGTTCGTAGCTCAGGCGCATGGCGGCCGTCGCGGTCGGCGTGTCGCCGCTGAAGGCGGGGCGTCCGGTCAGACACTCGTAGAGCACCACCCCGAGGGCGTAGATGTCGGCCCGCGCATCGACGCTGGCGTCCTCGAGTTGCTCGGGCGCGACGTAGGCGGCGGTGCCGACGACCGTCCCGGGGCTGGTCAGGGTCGCGTCGGCGCCCGACAGCGCCTTCGCGATGCCGAAGTCGGTCACCTTCACGGTGCCGTCGGAGGCGAGCAGGATGTTGGCCGGCTTGACGTCGCGGTGCACGAGGCCGTGGGCGTGCGCCTCGCCGAGCGCCGCGGCGACCTGTTCACCGATGGCCGCGACGACCATGGGCTCGAGACGGCGACGGTCGCGCAACACCTCGCGGAGGCTTGGCCCGTCGACGTGTTCCATGACGAGGTAGACGAGGTCGTCCTCGCGGCCCGTGTCGTAGATCCGCACCGCGTTGGGATGGTTGAGTTGCGCGGCCGCGCGGGACTCGCGTTCGAACCGTTCGACCACGGTGGGGTCGGTGGCGTGATGGGGGTGGAGCAGCTTGACCGCGACCGAACGCGACAGGTTCTCGTCGAAGGCACGCCACACGATCGCAGCACCGCCGGAGGCGATCGGCTCCTCGAGGTGGTAGCGGCCGCCGACGTGGGAGCGGTCGGGCCAGGGCCGGTGCTCGCCCTCGGGGGCCGGGCGGGCCGCGGGCACGTCGTCGAAGGACGCCGCCCCCGTCACCGTGGGCGCGTCCGGATCGTCGAGCGGCACCGGAGTGGCGCGCTCTGGACGTTGTTCTGCCACCAACCCCTCTTTCGCGCCGTGCACCGGCGCGTCATCTGCCGCCACCGACGGCGGCGTCGACGTGCGCGCGAACTGTACGCGCCCCTCCCGACATGATGCGCTGCCGATCCGCGGCGCCGCGGATCGGCAGGTCCACGGGGACCAGGGCGTGCGGTCTACGCCCGATCATGGGCGATGGGCGGGGGCGGGTGGCTCGACCACCTCGAGCCGCGGGCGGGGCGGTCGCCGGCGGCGCAATGCCCCGGCGAGCAGGAGCAGGAGCACGGCGACCCCGGTCGCGGCCAGCGCCGGACCGGAGATCGCCGCCGAGCGCACCGACAACGTCGTGCGCTCCAACGTGTGCGTGCCGCTCGGGTCGGTGACGCGGACGGCGACGCTGAACGTGCCGGTCGACAGGGCGCGGGTCGAGAACGACACCGTCTGGGCCGCACCCTCGGTCAGCACGATCGTCTCCGACCGCTGTCCGTCCGGCCACAGCAGCCGGCCCTGTGACGCCACCTCGACCCGCACCGCGATCGGTCCTCCCCGGGTCCGTTGCAGTGTCACCGGGATCTGTCCGCTGTCCGAGGTGAGTGTCACCCGCGAACCACTGGCCACCACGACGTCACCGAACGACTCCTGGACGGTGCGGTGGACGTCGCGGACGAGCGCCTCGGCCTCGCCACGCGCACCGTCGTGATACCACCGGGACGTGGCCCGCAGCAGCGTGTCCCGAAGCTCGTCGGGACGCCGGCCCTCGATCGTCGTCGCCTCTTCGGGCAGTGCGCTGAGGGCGGCCCCGAGTTCGACCGTGGTCTCCTCGAGGGCGGTGGCGAAGCTCGTGTCGAGCACGGGCGAGGGCAGGGTGAGCAGTTGCAGTGGCTCGTCGCTGCGGCGCCCGAGCGCGGCCTGCTGACTGGGTGCGGTCAACACCAGCCACGGCACCGACTCGAGCTGACGGACGAGTCGCTCGGCGAGTTCGGCGCTCGGAGCCCAGGTGTCCGGTGGGAGCAGGAGCAGGCTGCGGGCGGCGGTGCCCGCGCCCTGGAAGTAGGCCTGTGCCGTCTCGGTGACGATGCGTTGCGCGTCGACGACCGGCCCCGCGCCGGACGGCGGCGCGCCGAGCGACGTCGCGAGGCGACGGTCGGCCACGACGCCGGTGAACAGCCGTCCCGACGCGGAGCGCAGCGGGTGCAGCGCCGTGCTGGTCGTGGCACGGGTCTGCTCGACGGCCGCGGCCGGCAGCAGGACGAGATCGCCCGGGACGAGGTCGAGCACCTCGGGGCCGAGGGGGCCGCCGGCGAGGTGCGCCGCCGCGTCCGGTGCCCGCTCGAGCAGGCGGGGCATGCGGCGCCGGTCCTCGACCGCCGCTTCGGCGGCGAGGTCGGCCAGCGAACCGCCGTGCTGGACGAGGCTGCCGAGGTCCGCGTCGGCGTAGGTCCCCGAGATGGGCGAGAAGGGCAGGCCGCCGGCCACGCCCCGGACCCGCAGCAGGGTCCGTCGGGCCAACTCGGCCGGCGGGTCCTCGGCGTCGACGAGCACGGTGTCGGCGGACCCGTCGGGGTTACGGGCAACGGAGGTGAAGCCGTCGGCGCGGTCGGCGAGGTCCTCGAGCAGATGCACGGACGGGGCGAACACGACCGGTGCATCCGCATTGCGTTCGAGGGTGCGGATCAACACGTCGAGCCGGCCGCCCGGCGTCACGGACTGGTCGACCCCGGCCGGATAGCTCCCGGTGGACCCCCGCCAGGGCCGGTCGTCGAGCGGCCACACGAGGCTCGTCAGCAGCGGTTCGCGCACCTCCCGGTCCAGCCAGACCACGGCCGTGTCGGCCCGCGCCAGCACGTCGGTGCCGCGCAACACCGCCACGGTCAGCGGGTAGACCCCCGAGCCGTCCCAGGCGACCTCGTCGGGCGGGAACGACGCCGACACGCCGGCAATCGCACCCGAACCGAGGGCGTCACCGGCGTGGATCAACTCGTCGTGGAGCACCGCGGCCGGCTCGGTCCGCGCCCCCTCGTCGAGGGCCTGCTGCAGCTCGGTGCGCGAGGTGACGGGCGGGTGCAACTGGATGACCAGCCGGAGCCCCTGGAGCGGGGTGCGGGCGACGTTCTCGACCAGGACCCGAAGCGACAGCTCCTCGACCGCGAGCGAGTCCATCCGGGGGTCGAGTTCGGTGGTGTCGATCGCGGCGGTACCGGGTCCGAGCACGCCCTCGAGGTGCGAGACCACCAGACGCAGCGCACCGGTCGAGGTCGTGTCCTGCTCGTCGGTCTGCGCGCCGGCGGGTGTCACGCCGACCATCAGCAGGGCGAGCGCGAGCAGTGGCAGGCAGCGGCGACAGGCCCGACCGCCACGGCCGCGGGCCGTCGTCGTCACCGGTCGGCCCCGAGGTCCACGGCACGGACCGGCTGGACGAGGGCGGGGGTCGCGGTCGCCGCCTTCTCGACCAGCTTGCGCTCGTTGCGGTGGGCGAGACGGACCACCGCGATGTCGGCGGGCACCCACTCGACGTGTTCGGCCTCGTCGTCGCGCGGTCCCGCGGCCTGGCCGTCCCACCACATGAAGAAGTAGTGGACGAACTTGTGGTAGCGGACCTGGTCGGGACGCCACACGAACCAGTAGTCGATCGTGCCGAGCAGGGGCCCGATGATGGCGCCGTGGCCGGTCTCCTCGCGCACCTCGCGGAGCGCGGCCTCCTCGTCGGTCTCGCCGTCCTCGATGCCGCCCTTGGGTAGCGTCCACTGTGGCTTGCCGGCGGCGTTGCGCCGCGCGATGAGCAGGACCCAGCGCCGGCCGTCGGGCCGGTCGTCGCAGACCACGCCACCAGCCGACGTGGCGCGTCGCGTCGGATACCTGGGCATAGGATCGAGGGTAGCCACATGCGAGCACTCGTACAGCGGGTCAGCGAGGCCTGGGTCACCTCGGCGGAGGAGCGCGGCGGCGCGGCTGTCGAGGTCGGCCGGATCGGCGCCGGCCTGCTCGTCCTCATCGGTGTGACCCACGACGACGACACCGAGGTCGCGCGCCGTGTGGCCGACAAACTGTGGCACCTGCGCATCTTCGCCGACGCCGCGGGTGCGATGAACCGCAGCGCGGCGGACACGGGTGCCGCACTGCTGGTGGTCAGCCAGTTCACCCTCTACGGCGACGCCCGCAAGGGACGCCGCCCGTCGTTCGTGGCGGCCGCGCCGCCCGACCACGCCGAACCGCTGGTCGACGCGGTGGTCGCACGGCTGCGCGAGCTCGGCGCGGAGGTCGCCACGGGCCGCTTCCGCACCGCGATGCAGGTCGGACTCGTCAACGACGGTCCGGTCACGTTGCTCGTCGAACTGTGACCCGTTGCATTTCACTCTACGGTTACATAACGTTATAGTTACATACGAGCCGGGGAACTGAACGTGGACGAGTGGAGCGGGACGGCGGACGGCACGGTCACCGAGGACGGCGGACGGCGGCGGGTGCACTTCGAGCGGCGTTACGCCGCGCCCATCGAGCGGGTCTGGGACGCGCTCACCTCGCCAGAGCGGTTGGCCCGCTGGCTGACTGCGTCGAAGGTGCAGCCGGGTGTCGGCGGTCGGGTCGAACACGACTTCGGCGACGAGGGCGTGTGCGGCGGCGAGATCCTGCAGTGGCAGCCGCCCCACCTGCTCGAGTACCAGTGGCACTTCCCGGGCGAGGCCGAGTCCGTGGTGCGCTTCACCCTCGAGGCCGACGGGCCGGACGCGACGCGGCTCGTGCTCGACCATCGCCGACTCGACCCCGCGCAGGGGGCCGGGTACGGGGCCGGCTGGCACGCCCACCTCGACGTCCTCGCGGCCGAGGTCGAGGGCACGCCTGCCCCGTCGTGGGACGAGCGGTTCGCGATGGTGCTGCCCAGGTATCGGCCGTGAGCCTCGAGACCCTGCAGGCGCTCGCGGACCCCACGCGTCGACGCATCGTCGAACTGCTCGCCGAGGACGACCGGTCGGCGGGGGCGCTCGCCGAGCACTTCGAGGTGTCGCGGCCGGCCGTGAGTCGCCACCTGCGGGTGTTGCGCGAAGCGGGACTGGTCGACGTGCGTCCCGACGCCCAGCAACGCATCTACCGCCTGCGCCCCGAGCCGTTCGACGAGGTCGTGGACTGGGTCCGGCGGTTGCGCGGGTTCTGGGACGCGCGACTCGACGCGCTCGACCTCGAGGTGCGGCGGGAGTAGTCCGCGCCCGCCGGGCCTCAAGGACCCGGCCGCGGCGGTCGATCACCAGGGGGCGGTGTGCCGCACCGCCGTCCGTGTTCCGCGTTCCCGCCGAGAGGCCGCCTGCGTGTCCAGCGTCGACGAGTACCTGCGCCTGCTGGTCGAAGCCGGCGGTTCGGACCTGCACCTCAAGGCCGGTGGGCCCGCCTACATCCGGGTCGACGGTGACCTGCACCCGGTCCACCAGTTGGCGCCGCTGACAGCCGACGACACCGAGCAGATGGCCGGCCAGATGATGGACGCCCGCGTGCGCGAGTTGTTCGAGCGCGACCGTGAGGCCGACTTCGCGTACGCGATCGCTGGCCTCGGGCGGTTCCGTGTCAACGCCTTCCGGCAGCGGGGCGCGGTCGGCCTGGTGTGCCGCCGGGTCCTGCCCGGCTCGCAGGACTTCGCCGCGCTCGGATTGCCGGCCGCGGTCCGCAAGCTCGCCGAGGAGCAGCGCGGACTGGTGCTCGTGACCGGTCCGACGGGGTCGGGCAAGACCACCACGACGGCCGCGATGCTCGGCCACATCAACACCACCCGGCGCTGCCACGTCGTCACGCTCGAGGACCCGATCGAGGTCGTGCATGCCGACAACCTCGCGATCGTCGACCAGCGCGAGATCGGGGTGGACACGACCGACTTCGTGACGGGCATGAAGGCGGTCTCGCGCCAGGATCCCGACGTGATCTTCATCGGCGAGATGCGCGACCTCGAGACGGTCACGGCCGCCCTGCAGGCCGCCGAGACCGGACACCTGGTCATCTCGACGCTGCACACCACCGACGCCCGCGAGACCATCAACCGCGTCGTCGACCTGTTCCCGAAGGAACAGCAGCACCAGGCGCGCCTCTCGCTGGCCAACTCGCTCAAGGGCATCGTCTGCCAGCGGCTGGTGCCCCGTGCCAGCGGCAGCGGCCGCAGCGCCGTCGTCGAGGTCCTGGTCATGACCTCGCGCATCTTCGAGTTCGTCACCGACCCTGCGCAGTTGCCGCGGCTCGAGGAGGCCATCGCCGATGGCGCCTACTACGGCATGAAGACCTTCGACCAGCATCTGCTGCAACTGTTCGCCGACGGCGAGGTGAGCCTGCGTGACGCACTCGCGACGGCGACCAACCCGCACGACTTCCGGGTGTCGCTACGCGGGCTCGGGCTGGCTGCCGGCTGACACGGCCGGATACGGATCGGCAGCGTGCACGACCAGAGCGGCATGCAGGGCCGCGCCGTCGTCCTCGCCCGTGTCCAGCACGACGAGATCGCCACCGGGTCCGGCCACGTGCGCGGCCACCGTCACCAGCCCGAGCCGCCGCTGGAACAGGTTCGCCTCGCGGGTCGCGGCCTGGACCTTCACGACGGGCGCGAGGCCGGTGCGGATCGACAGCGCGCCGCGCCGCGCGACGACCACCCGTTCGGTGAGGGCGTGGGCGAGGTGGCGGTACTCGACCACGCCGAGCAGACCCGCGACCGGCACGAGGGCGAGGATCGCCACGGGGATCCACAGCGGCACCGCGAACCACGCCGCCAGGATCCATCGGGCCAGCGCCACGAGCGCGGCCAGTGTCAGCCAGGGGCCCACCCACCGGACCACGGCACGTCGCAGCGCGGTGCGGGGGTGGCCGCGCAGTGCCGGGACACCGTCGACACCGGGCAGCACGGCGGCGATCAGCGTGTCGACGGCGCCGTCGGCGAGCAGTGGCACGGCCACCCGGCGGTCGCCGTCCCCCGATCCTCCCGCCGAGTCGATCCGGACCGCGGCGTAGCCGAGCAGTCGGCGCAACCAGTTCCGCCGGATCTCGACCAGTTGGACCCGGCGCAGCGGCACCACCGAGTCGCGCGTCGACAGCAGGCCCCGTGACACGTGCAGGTCGTCGCCGACCCGGGTGATCCGGAAGTTGGCGTCCTGGAGGATGCCGACCACGACCGCGGCGAGGACGGCGAGCACCAGCACGCCGAGGCCGAGCACGATCCCGCGCCAGAGCGTCACGCCCGCCCAGCCCGGCAACGCGTCGGAGCCCCCGACCACCACGTCCTCGGCGCGTTCGATCAGGTCGTCGGTGAACTGGCCCGAGAACTCGCCCAGGAACTGCAGTGCACCGGCGATGACCGCTGGGAAGAACAGCAGCCGCGCACCGGTCACGGCCGCCACGACCACGTCGCGCAACGGCACGGTGAGCACGACCTCGGGCTCGGGACCCTCGGCGAGGCCGGCGTCGACCGCGCCGTCTACCGCGGCTGACGGCCCCGACACCTTGCGTGCCTTGCCCTCGCGGATCGCGTCACGCAACGCGACCGCTTCGTCGAACTCGATCACCCGCAGTTCGACCTCGACCTCCGAGGAACTGCCGGCGGTCTCGACGCGCAGCGCCGCCAGGCCGAGGAGCCGCTGGACGGGGCCGCGGTCGATCTCGACCTGCTGCACCCGTGCGACGTCGAGCGAGCGGGCACTGCGGCTGAGCACGCCCTCCTCGACCCGCAGCACCTCGCCGTCGAAGGCGAAGGCGTGCCGCTGCCATGCCAGCACCCGGAACACCAGGCCGACCCCGGCGAGGCTGCCCAGGACCAGCACGCTGACGAACCGACCCGCCCCGAGCGTGGCGATGGCGGGAAACGCCACGGCCTGCACGACCTGCTTGAGGGGGATACCCAGCAGGACCGACGCGGGATGCAGGCGGCGTGGCTCGCGCCAACGGGTGGCACCCGACGGCGGACCGCCCGCGAGGGGGTCGGCGTCAGACGGCATCGCGCAACTCGCCCTCGTGCTCGCCGACGGCGACTGCCGCGCGGGCGAGCAACTCGACGCGGATCTCGGGTGCGTCCGCCGCCGCCAGTCCGGGCAGTGAGGCGCTGCCCGACGACGAGGCCGTCGTGACCTGCAGCGTGGCGAGGCCGAGCAGGCGGTCGAGCGGCCCCTGCGTCACGTCGATCTGTTGGATCCGGAAGTACGGGACGGCCTGGTGGCGCAGGATCACCACGCCGTGACGCAACTCGAGTGCGAGCGGTCCCAGGCGCCACCGCCAACGCTGGTAGCGGGCCGGCGGCCAGCGCAGGATCCACACCGCCGCCAGAACGAGCACGGCGACCGTGATCAACAGGCCCCACCAGCCGAGCAGGATCGGGCCGGCGATCGCGGGACCGAGCACCGGCAGGGCCAGGCTCAGGCTCAGGCCGAGCCGCCAGACCTGCACGATGCGGGGGTCGAGCGCGCGTTCGCGATCGTCCATCTGCGGTCGCGGTGCCGGCATGCCGTCGGACGCCCCCGGTGCCGGGGGAGGTGCGTGGGGAGCCGCCGGGGGCGGTGGTGGCGGGACAGCGGGCGGTGTGGCGTCGTCGGACTGCGACACGAAGGGCTCCGGGGCGCGGGCGGACTCGCACGGTACTCGCGCCGTCCGTGACGGGGCTTGACAGTCCGCCATCCTCGTGAAATCTTTCACAAGAACAATGTGAAACATTTCACGAAGTCTAGAGGCGAAGGTCATGAGCAACCGACGGACGCACCCGCCGGCAGGTGGGCACGTGGTCGTCATCGGTGGCGGCTTCGGTGGGCTGCGCCTTGCCCGGGCGCTGTCGACCCGGGCGGCCCGGCGCGCCGGCGTCCGGGTCACGCTGATCGACCGGCACAACCACCACACCTTCCAACCGCTGCTGTACCAGGTCGCCACGGCGGGCCTGCAGCCGCAGGACATCGGGATCTCCCTGCGAGCGGCCCTGCGCCGTCGCGGTGTCGCGTTGCGCATGGGCGAGGTCGTCGACATCGACCCCTTCCGGCGCACTGTCCATCTCGCCGACGGCGGATGGGTCGGCTACGACCGCCTCGTGCTGGCCGTTGGCGCGATCGCCGACGACTTCGGTGTCCCCGGCGTCGCCGAGCACGCCTACGGACTCAAGACGCTGGCCGACGCCACGACCCTGCGCAACGCCGTGCTCGGCCGGTTCGAGGCCGCCTCCGCCGCACGGGCCGCCGGCTGGGGACCCAGCCCAGACATGACGTTCGTGGTCGCGGGCGGCGGGCCGACGGGCGTCGAGTTGGCCGGCGCGCTGGCCGAACTGGTCGACCTCGTGGTCCGCCACGACCACCCCGACCTCGAGATGTCGAACGTCCGCATCCTGCTGATCGAGCCGCGCGATCGCCTGCTCGGGGCGTTCTCGACGGCCTCGAGCGAGCACGCGCGCGCGCAACTCGAACGCCGCGGCGTCGAGGTCCGGCTCGGTGTCGGCGTGGCACGCGCGGCCGCCGACCACGTCCAACTGACCGACGGCGAGGTCGTCGCGACCCGGACCCTGGTGTGGGCCGCCGGCGTCGCCGCCTCCCCGGTGGCAGCTGCGCTCGGGGCGCCCCTGACCACGGGCCGGCGCGTCGCGGTCGACGAGCACCTGCAGGTCGTCGGCTGCGACGACGTGTTCGCCATCGGCGACGTCGCCGGGTTCCACGTCGAGGACGGCGGCGTGTTGCCCCAGGTCGCCCCGGTGGCGATGCAGCAGGCGGACCACGTTGCCCGCACGATCCTGCACGGCCCCGGGTCCGAGGGCTTCCGCTACCGCGACAAGGGGTCGATGGCCACGATCGGCCGGGCCGCCGCCGTTGCGGAACTCCCGGGCCGGATCCGGTTGCGCGGAATGCTCGGCTGGGTGGCGTGGCTGGCGCTGCACCTGCTGCAACTGGTCGGGTTCAAGAACCGGTTGGGGGTGCTGGTCAGTTGGATCTGGAACTACGTCACGGTCGACCACGCCGCCCGCCTGATCCTGGACCAGCGTGAGGCCGAGCGGGTCGAGACCGGCACTGGCTGGGTGCGCCGCCGCTGGGCCGCCTGACGGCCCGTTAGCCTGCGACGTCCCTGCGCCGCCGACCCTCGAGCCGTCCCACGTGCCCGACGAACTGACGCCCGAGCAGGCGGCCCAGCTGGGCCGCCTGGTCGACGTGTATCCCGAGGCCCGCGAACTGGGCGAGGCGTTCCGGGCGGCTGGCCACGAACTGCACCTGGTGGGCGGCACCGTCCGCGACACCCTGCTGGCCGGCGGCGACGCGGCCGTGCTCGACGAGGTGGACCTCGACTTCGCCACCTCGGCACGGCCCGAGGAGACCGAACGGATCGTGCGGCCGTGGGCCACGGCGGTGTGGCTGACCGGAGCCGAGTTCGGCACCGTGTCCTGCCAGCGCGAACAGGACGGACGCCCGACCCGCAAGATCGAGATCACCACCTACCGCACCGACCAGTACTCGCCCGGCTCGCGTCACCCCGAGGTGCGCTACGGCGACACGATCGAGGACGACCTCGCCCGCCGCGACCTCACGGTCAACGCGATGGCCGTGCGCGTCCCCGACTTCGCGTTCGTCGATCCGCACGGCGGCCTGCGCGACCTGCAGCGAAAGGTGCTGCGCACGCCGATCGACCCGGAGACCTCGTTCGGCGACGACCCGCTGCGCATGGTCCGCCTGGCGCGGTTCGCCGCCGTCCTCGACGGTGAGGCCACGCCCGAAGCGGTCGCCGCGGCCACCCGCATGGCCGACCAACTCACCACCGTCTCGGCCGAACGGGTCCGCGACGAACTCCTCAAGCTGATGACCGGCTGGGCACCTCGCGCCGGCATCGAACTGCTGGTGCGCACGGGACTTGCCCGCCACGTCCTGCCCGAACTCGAACTGCTCGAGGCATGCCAGGACCCGATGCACCGCCACAAGGACGTCTACGCCCACACCCTCGCGGTCGTCGAGAACGCCATGGCGCTCGAGGCCGACGGACCCGACTTCGTGCTGCGGTTCGCCGCCCTGCTGCACGACATCGGCAAGCCGGAGACCAAGGAGGTCCACGGCGACGGCACGGTCACCTTCCACCACCACGACGTGGTCGGCGCGCGGATGACCCGGCACCGCATGCGCGAACTGCGGTTCGACAAGGACACCACGAAGGCGGTCAGCGAACTCGTCCGCATGCACCTGCGTTTCCACACCTACAAGATGGGTTGGACCGACGCGGCCGTCCGCCGCTACGTCCGCGACGCGGGCGAGCTGCTCGAGCAACTCAACGCCCTCACACGCGCCGACGTGACCACCGGCAACCCGAAGAAGGCGGGCCGGATCCAGCGTCGCGTCGACGAGCTCGAGGAACGCATCGTCGAACTGCGCGAGCAGGAGGAGCTCGACGCGATGCGGCCGCCGATCGACGGCAACCAGATCATGCGCCACCTCGGTATCCGCCCGGGTCCGGTCGTCGGCGAGGCCTGGGCGATGCTGCTCGAGGAACGGCTCGAGCGCGGTCCCATGACCGAGGACGAGGCCTACGCCCTCCTCGACGCCTGGTGGACGACGCGCGCCGACGGCGCAGACACCACCCCGGACGCGGGCGCGTGACCCCGCACCTGCCGCCGAGCTGGCGCGACGACCACGACCGGCCGGTCGAGGTACCCGAGCCACCGTCGCGGGACGACCCGGCGTTCTACCTGCCCATCGGCGAGTTCCAGGGCGACGAGTACCGCCGCAACGCGTTCGCGGCAGGCACGGCCGAGGAGGTCGACGCGCTGTGGCACCTCGCCGGACTGTCACCCGGGGCGCGGGTGCTCGACGTCGGGTGCGGCGACGGGCGTCACCTGCGGGCCCTGGCGGCACGCGGCGTGACGGGCACGGGCGTCGACGTGTCCCCGGCGCTCGTCGACGCGGCGCGCGCGGCCCCCGGAGGCTCGGACGTCGAGTGGCTGGTCGGCGACGCGCGCCGGCTCGGCGAGGTGCTCGGCGATCGGCTGGGCGGCTACGCCGCGGCCTGGTCGCTGTGCCAGGGCGCCCTGGGCACCTCGCCGGTCACCGATCCCGGCGTCGTGGACGACCTCGCGGCGGCGGTCGCGCCGGGCGGCACGGTGGTCTGCACGTTCTTCTCGGCGCTGTTCGCTGCTCGTCACCTCGCGCCCGGGGACGCGTTCGACCCGGTCCACCTCGTCCACCATCAACGTGCCGAGGTCCGTGGTCCCGATCACGCGCGTGCGACGTTCCCGCTGTGGACCGCGAGCTACACCGTGCGTGACGCGGTCCGGTTGTTCACCGACGCCGGTCTCGTGGTCGAGCGCGTCCACGGCGTCGAGCCGGGTGCCTACGACCGGCGCCCGTCCGGCGAGGTCGGGCTGGACGATCCCGAGATCCTGGTCGTTGGCCGGCGTCGCTGAGCCGCCGTGCCCGACCGCCTACAGGGGCGTGCGCAGATCCGGCCAGCGTCGCAGGACCCGCCGACGCACCGCCGACGGGGGCAGCGGCCCCCAGGTCCGGCTGTCGGTCGAAACGGACGGATGGTCGCCGCGCACGTCGACGCCGGTCCCGTCGACCGCATGCACCCGCTTGACCACGAGGTGCCCGGGGTCGGCGGGGTCGCGGACCACGACGACCTGCCCCGGCCGTGGCCGCGCGAAGCTCGGCACCGTCAGCACCTTGTCGTCGGGCCACAGCGTCGGCAGCATCGAGTGGCCCTGCACCGCCACCAGGCTGCGGTTGACGCCCAGGGCGGCCAGATAGGCGGTGGCGAGCACCGCCACGCCGGCACGCGACTTCCGGGGCAAGTTGCGAACCACTCGCACGGCGTCGTCTCCTGGTGGTGGCGCGGCCATCCAGCCTCGTCCGTCCGTCGCGATCCCGGGAGCAGGTGCGCGGAGCGCATGACTACGCTCGGGGAACCGGCTCGTCAAACCACCAGCGACAACCCAAGGAGCTCGCACATGCTGACGACGCTGCTCCACGCCATCAATCCCTTCCGCGACCTGCGGACCGTCGACGCCCACTGCGACCTGATGTGCGGTGTGTACAACCCGGCGCAGGCGCGCATCGAGGCCGAGTCGGTCCACGAGATCGCCAAGAAGTACCAGGACTCCGACGACGAGACCTTCCGCCAGCGCTGCGTGATCATCAAGGAAGAGCGCGCGGACCTGGTCAAGCACCACCTGTGGGTGCTGTGGACCGACTACTTCAAGCCCAACCACGTCGAGGAGTACCCCCAGCTGCACACGCTGTTCTGGGAGGCGACCAAGGCCGCGGGCGACGCCAAGAAGACCATGGACCCGCAGGCCGGCGCCGACCTGCTGGCCAAGATCGACGAGATCGCCGAGATCTTCTGGGCCACCAAGGGCGGCAAGCCCGACTGGATGACCAGCTGACCTCGTAGCACCACACGAGCAGGGACCCCGCCGATGGCGGGGTCCCTGCTCGTTGTCGTTGCCGCCGGGCACCGTCGATGTCGCGCCCGGTCGTCGGTGGTGACGGTGCCTCGCGACATCGACGGCGAGCCGCCGCACGGCCGCATGCTCAGCCGCCGGTGACGTCGAGGCCGAGGTGGTGGGCGTGGAAGGCCAGCACGTCGGCCCGCTCGTCGAGCAGCTTGCCGACCGGCTTGCCGGCGCCGTGACCGGCCGAGGTGTCCACCCGCAGCAGGATCGGCGCGTCCCCCGCCTGGGCGTGCTGGAGCGCGGCCGCGAACTTGTACGAGTGCAGCGGCACCACCCGGTCGTCGGTGTCCCCGGTCGTCACCAGGGTCGGCGGGTAGGCCCGATCCGGTCGGATGTTGTGGTACGGCGAGTAGCGCAGCACGACCGCGAGGTCGTCGGGATCGTCGGGGTCGCCGTAGTCCGAGATCCAGGCCCACCCGATCGTGAACCTGTGGAACCGGGTGAGGTCGAGCACCCCGACCTCGGGCACGGCGCTGCCGAACGCCTCGGGCTCCTGGGTCATGCACGCGCCGACGAGCAGGCCGCCGTTCGAGCGGCCTTCGATACCGAGGTGGGCCGGTGCCGTCCAGACCGCCGCCGGGTCGGTGCCCTCGGTCAGCGCGACCGCGGCGACCTCGTCGCGCCGACGGCCGGTGAGCCAGGCGGCACACGCCAGCGCGTCGTCGAACACGTGCTGCTTGTTCGCGAGCCGGCCGTCGTCGTGCCAACTCCGTCCGTACTCGCCGCCGCCGCGCAGGCAGGCCACGGCCAGCACCCCGCCGGCCTCGACCCAGGCGCGCCAGCCCGGCCGGTGCATCGGTGTGACCGGGATGTCGAACCCGCCATAGCCCCACAGCACCGTCGGGGCGGCGCCAGTCGGGGTGACGTCCTCGCGGTGCACGACGAACAGCGGGACGGCCACGCCCTCGTGCATCACCTGCAGTTGTTCGGTCACGATCGGCACGATATGGCGGGTCGGCGGCGTGCCGACCGGTTCGTCGACGAGTTGCGTCGTGGCGGTCGTCAGGTCGTGGTGCAGGACGCGGGCCGGGGCGTCGAAGGTCTCGAAGGTGAAGGCGACGCTGGTCCGGGTCCGCCCACCGGCGAGGTCCATCACCGTGCCCGGCGCCGGCATCTCGACGTCGTGGAGGTGGTCACCCGTGCGCGCGTCGTGGACCGCCACCCGTGCCGTCGCGTGTCGCAGGCGCCGGCATACCAGCCACGCCGGGTCCTCGCCGCCGAAGCCGCCGACGAGGTGGGCACCCTCGAGGCGCTCGGCGCCCTCGTCGACGACCTCGACGAGGTCGGGATCGCCGCTCGCGTGACCGTCCCGGACGGCACCGAGGTCGACCGCGACCACGCGCCCGAGCGGCGCGTCGCGGTCGGTGTGCAGCAGCAGGCGGTCGTCGAGCACGCCCAGCGCGTGGTACGCGGCATCGCCCTCGTCGAGCAGCGGCACGACCGTGCCGATCCGGCCGTCGTCGATGGGCGCCACGTGCACGCGGGTCTCGGTGCGCGTGCCGTGCGAGACCGTCAGCAGCAGCCAGCGGCCGTCGTGGGACACCTCGGGCTGGAACATCCACTCGGGCTTGTCGGGCCGCTGGTGCACGACCCGGTCGCCCGCGGGGTCGTCGCCGAGCCCGTGCAGGCGCAACTGCTGGTCGCGGTTGGCCGCGGCGTGCTCCTCGCCCTCGGCGGGCGGTTCGAACGCGCCGTACAGGAACGCGTCGCCGCTCGGCAGCCAGGCGGCGGTCGAGAACTTCGACCACGGCACGACGTCGCCGTGCAGGTCACCCGTCGCGGTCTCGACGACGCGCCAGGTCAACCAGTCCGAGCCGGCGTCCGACCGGGCGAAGGCCACGCGGGCACCGTTGTCGCTGACGGCCAGGCTCGACAGCGAGGCGGTGCCGTCCGGCGTCCAGCCGTTGGGGTCGACCAGCACCCGCCACCCGTCGGCCGGGGGCACGTCTCCCTCGTGATGTGCACACCACAGCACGTCCTGGTCCTGCAGGCCGTCGTTGCGCATCTGGAACCAGGCGCCACCGCGACGCCACGGCGCGCCGCGCCGCGGGTGGTCCCACAGCGCCGCCAGCCGCTCGCGCATCGCCGTGCGGGCAGGGAGGGCGGCGAGGTGGTCGAAGGTCACCTCGTTCTGCGCGGCGATCCAGGCCGCGACCTCGTCGGAGGACGACGCCTCGAGCCACCGGTAGGGGTCGGCGACGGCGTGGCCGTGCAGGTCCTCGACGAGGTCGTCGCGGCGCGTGTCGGGCAGGTGCGGACTCGGCACGGGGGACTCCCGGGGTCGGCGGTCTGGGTGCGGACGCTAGCCAGCCTCCGCGGCCGTCGGTCATCCGCTCCGGAGGGCGCCGATCGCGTGGCCACGAGCGCAACGCGGCTTCCATCCGTACGCTTGTCCGATGTCGTCGTGGCGAGGGGCTGCGACCGCGTCGAGGAGCGAACCGCCGGTGCGCAAGGGCCGGATCGACTACCGCATGCAGCGTCGTTCGCTGCTGCGCGACGTCGCCGCGGGCACGCGCTCGCGCGAGGACATCTGCGACGCGCATCCCGACCTGCTGCGTGCCGGCGCGCACATCGGTACGCCCGTCAGGGACGCCTGCCCGGTCTGCGGCGAACGGGAACTTCGGCACGTCGACTACGTCTTCGACGGCCGGACCCCGAAGTCACAGGGTGGCCGCGCCGTCGCCCGCGAGGCGCTCGGCCGCCAACAGGAGCGCTATGGCGACCTCAACGTCTACACCGTCGAGGTGTGCGTGGCGTGCCACTGGCATCATCTCGTCGAGTCGTTCCTGCTGCTCGCCCGCGACCCGGACTCCGCCACCTCCTGAGCCCGCAACACCCGATCATGGGCGCTGTGCGGCGTCGTCCTCCGTGTCCGCCGGCGTCCGCGCGGGGTGGAGGTGGATCGCCACGCCGCTGAGGTGGGGCACGGTGCCCGCGAGCGTGTGGTGGGCCGCGACGGTGAGGTCGTGCGCCTGCGCGACGGTCAGGTCGCCGTCCACGCCGAGGGTCAGTTGGGCTTCGAGACGGTGGCCGCTCCAGCGGGCGCGGATCTCTTCGACGGCCGTGACGCCGGGCACCGTGCCCGCGACGCGCTCGATGTCGTCGATCAGGGCCGGATCGACACCGTCCATGAGCCGGCGGAGCAGCGAACGCGACGAGTCGACGAGGATCCACAGGATCGCACCGGCGATGAGCAGGCCGATGATCGCGTCGGCGCGTGCGAAGCCGAGCCACACCCCCACGGCACCGACCGCGACGGCGATGGAGGTCAGACCGTCGGCGCGGGCGTGGTTGCCCTCGGCGATCAGGGCCGCGGAACCGATCCTGCGGCCGATGCGGATGCGGTAGACGGCCACGACCTCGTTGCCCGCCGCGCCGACGAGTCCCGCGGCGAAGACCCAACCGAGGTTGGTCAAGGGCGCCGGGTCGCGAAGGGCGCTGACCGATTCCCAGATGATGAGGCCGGCCGAGAGCGCGATCACGCCGGCGATCAGCAGGCCGACGAGATCCTCCGCCCGGCGGTAGCCGAACGTGTAGCGCCTGGTCGGCTGTCGGCGGCCGATCCGGAAGGCGATCACGAGCGGGATCGTGGTCACGAGATGGCCGAGGTTGTGCAGGGTGTCGGCGAGCAGGGCGATCGAGCCGCTGAGAGCCACGATCACGATCTGTGCCAGCGCCGTGGCCGCCATCCCGGCCATGCTGATCCAGGCCGCGCGGATGCCCTCGCGGCTGGCTTCCTCGGCGGTCAGGATGGCATCGGCGGCATCGTGGCCGTGGGGGCGGATCGCATGGAGCGCGCGCCGCCACCAGACCTCGCCCTCGTGATCGTGCGGCCTGGCGTGCGGGTGGTCGTGTCCGGTGTCGGTCACGGCCGTGCGCTCGTGTCCGGCGTGGCGTCCTCGAACCGAGGATGGGCGGAGCGGTGATGTGCCGGGTCGGCGTCGACCGAGTGCTCGGCCTGGTAGACGGCGTCGACGACGAGCCGTGCCGCATGCTCGCTCGCCAGTCGGTAGTACATGTGGGTCCCTTCCTGGCGTGCCTGGACGATCCGGCCCCAGCGCAGCTTGGCCAGGTGTTGCGACACGGCCGTCGGGGACTTACCGACCAGTTCGGCCAGCCGGCCGACGGACTGTTCACCGTCACGCAGCGCCAGGATGATCCGGACCCGGGTCGCGTCCGCCAGCAGGCCGAACACCTCAACGGCGAGTTCGACGTACGGGCTCGCGACGCCGAAACTGCATGCCTGCGTATCTTCGCTCATATGAAGATAGATACCCGACCGCGGCGGGGACGGCAAACGGATCCTCACCCTGCGTCAGGAGCGGTTTGTCGTGCGGAAACAAATGTCCGTACATTTGCGTTGCTTGGGTCGAACCCCTCTCCCACCCCAAGGAACCGATATGGACATCACGCCCCCCGACGCGTTCGGCCGCCACCGTGACGGCGCCCTGCTCCTCGACGTCCGCGAACCGTTCGAGTACCACGCCGGGCACGTCCCCGACGCGACGAACATCCCGCTCGGCCACCTGGCGACCGAACACGCCGGCCTCCCCCGCAACCGGGAGATCCTGGTGATCTGCGCCAGCGGCAACCGCTCCGCGACCGCCACGGCCGCACTGCGCCGCCTCGGCTACGACGCCTTCAACGTCGCCGGGGGCATGGCCGCATGGCAGCACCGCGGCCTGCCCGTGGCGGCCTCTCGCGCCGCCTGAGTTCGCGTGCCGGTCCGCGGCGGGCGCATCGCCCGTCCGCGGACGGCGCGCGCCGTCGTCGCCGTCGCGTCACCTGGGGATGAACAGGCCGACGACGAGCAGGGCCACACCGGCCAGCGCGACCGCGGTCGAGTCGAACACGTACCAGCCGCTGATCGCCAGGATCGCCCCGGCGGTGAGCAGCGCCGGGCCCGCGATCCGCGATGCGTCCTGGGCGGCCTCCTCGTCCTCGCCGGGGTCGACGACCAGGCGTCCGGCGCGGTCGACGTAGCCGCCACGTGGCGGGTCGAACCAGCCCGGCGCCGTGCCGCCGGAGGCCAGCACCTCGACGACCTCGTCCTCGGGTAGCCCTGCCACGAGCTCGCCCCACCGCAACGCCAACTCCGCGCGCACCTCGTCGCGCCACCCCGGGTCGACCAGCACCGCGGTCCCGCCGTTGTCGGGCGCGGGACGGACCTCGTGACGGATGCCGCGCTCGCGCAAGGCCTCGCCCACAAGGGTGGCCATGCGTGGGTGGAAGATCCCGAGTCGCGCCAGCGGCACGTCCTCGGGCGGCGCTTCCGTCCCTGGGTCCGCGACCAGATCGATGCCACAGTCGGCGCAACGAACCACGTCGGGTTCGTACTCGGCCTGACAGCGGGGACAGTGCATCGGTGCAAGGCTACGGCCTGCCCACGACGGGAGGAGACAGCCGTGACCGAGCGGATCTACAGCACGCGCCAGTACGAGCAGCGCACCGATGCCAGTGTGGTGGACGTCGACCGCGACGACCGGCGCGTCCTCCTCGACCGCACGGTCTTCTACCCGGGCGGCGGCGGCCAGCCTCACGACGTCGGCACGCTGCGCATCGGCGACGACCGTCTCGGGGTCGTGCGGGTCACCGCCGACGACCGTGGCGTGTGGCACTGGCTCGCCGACGGCGCGCCGCTGCCCGGCACGGGGCAGGCCCTCGACGCCGTGGTGGACTGGGACCGCCGCTACCGGTTGATGCGCACGCACACCGCGATGCACGCGCTGTGCGGCGTGGTCTGGAACCGGTTCCAGAGCCCGGTCACCGGCGGGAACATGGAGCCGGGCGAGGGCCGCCTCGACTTCGAACTGCCCGACTGGGATCCCGAGGACCGCGCGTCGCTCGAGGACGAACTCAACGCGCAGTTGGCCGCTGCACGCCCGGTCGAGGTGTCGTTCCTGCCGCGCGACGAGGCCGACCAGGACCCCTCACTGATCCGGACCAAGGTCAGCCTGCTGCCGCCATCCCTGCGCGAGGTGCGGGTGATCGACATCGTCGGTCTCGACCGCCAGGCCGACGGCGGCACCCACGTCGCCGACACCACCGAGGTCGGCCGGGTGAAGGTCGTCAAGGTCGAGTCGAAGGGCAAGGGCTTCCGCCGCATCCGGCTCAGTCTGTCTGCCGCCGACTCCTCGTAGGAGCTACTCCTCCTCGTCGGCCCCGGGCAGGACGAAGCGGGCCGGCGGGATGTCGGCCGCCGCCACGGTCGGTACCCCGCAGTCGGGGCAGGTCGTTTGCCACGGCGGGGTCTCGCGGCGGCACTCGGGGCAGGTGCGCACGTCGAGGTCGAGGCTCAGGCCCGGCGCACCGGGGAGCGCCTCGTCGTCATCGTCGTTCTGCTTGGGATCGAGGAAGGGCATCGGGGTGACCTCGCGTCGTGGCGGTCAGCGCAGCACGCGCCGCAGTACGAGCACGTTCTCGGCATAGCCGTCCGGGCTGCGGTCGGCGACCCACTCGACCTCGGTGCGGGCGCAGCGGTGGACCTGACGGCCCATGCCATCGGTTCGCTTCGCGGCGAGATGGCCGGCGAGGTAGTCCTGCGCGACCGGACCGCTGAGCACGTTGAGCACGTCGCATCGGCACGTTTCCATCGATTTCGTTCCTCTCACGGCTTCTCCGACCGCATTCTGCGCCGTGGCAGCCGTCCTGTGGCGGAATCGGACACGGATCCGGACTCAACCGTTTGGACGCAAAAGATGGGCACGATGTCTCATGGCGTCTAGTCCTGTCGTGCGCGGATCATGCCGACAACGCCGGATTCCGGCGATTCGGCACACCCGGTGTGCCGGATGGGGCGCCCACCGTGGTCGAGTGACCGCGACGGGCCATGCGTTCGGGAGAACTCCAGTGACACGCACCGTACTCAGCGGTGCCGTGATCGCGCTGCTTGCGGCCGTCCTGGCCGTCGCCGGCAGCGCGCTCGGCATCACCACCCTGTGGCCCGTGCTCCTGGCGGCCGCCGTCGGCATCGTCGGCGGCCGGGTGACCGTCGGCCGCATGGCGGCCTTCGTCATCGGCGCCGCGGCGTCGTTCGTCGCGATGGCCGTCACGGCCGGGGTGCTCCCGGCCGTGCCCGCGGCCGAGGCCGTGGTCGTCGTGGTCGGCGTGCTCGTGCTGACCGCGATCGCCGCCGTGACCGGCGACCGGGTGCCGCTGTGGGCCGGATTGGCCGGCTACGCGGTGTTCGCCGCCTACTACGAGCCGGCATTCGCGGACCGTCCGACCGCCTTCCTCGCGGAGGCGCCGGTGGCGCTGGTGACGGTGCTGCTCGCGACGGCGCTGGGGGCGGCCGCCGCCACCCTGGTCGATCTGCTCAGCACGCGGGGGGCCGCCGTGCCCGCCGACGAGCTTCCCGAACCGAAGGCCGTCTGATGCGCGCATTCCGTCGAACCGTCACGCTCGGCCTCGTCGCGGCACTCGCCGCGATCCCCACCAGCCTGCCGGCGTTCGCCCAGGGCGGCAGCGCCGCCGACGTCACCCACCGCCAGTCGGTGCTGACCGAGGTGTCGCCCACCGGCGACATCCGCGCCTCGCGGGTGTTCACCCAGCTCACCGTCGCCGGCGACGGTGAGGTCGAGGTGGCTCTGCCGGCGCAGGCGACCCGCGGTCTGCGCAACCTCGATGGTTTCGGCAAGCCCTCGGTCGAGGGTGACGAGGTCGTCTACCGCCTCGCCGCGACCCGTGACGGCGCCTCCGAGCGCACGGTCGCCGACAACACCGCCGACCTGCCCGTCAGCGTCGAGATCGGCTACACCCTCGACGGTGAGCCGGTCACGCCGGAGCAACTCGTCGGCAGCACCGGCGAGGTGACCGTCACCTACACGGTGCGAAACCTGACCGCCGAGTCGACCGAGGTCCGCTACTTCGACGGGCGCCAGCGCGAGCTGTTCGAGACCGTCGACGTGGCGGTGCCGATGGTCGGGTCGCTGTCGACGACCCTCGACTCCCGCTTCGTCGACATCGATGCACCCGGCGCGTCCGTCGCGGGCGACGGACG